>NZ_JAHREU010000048.1:0-63022 GCF_020883145.1 Microcoleus sp. CAWBG27 | reverse complement strand
ATAGAAGGTTGAAAATCTCCGGAGCTCAATGGTTGAAAAAAAATGTCAATCAAATGCTAAAACTTCGTTGTGCTTACCTGAACGATCTCTTGGCTATTTGAGGCTTTTTCAAAACCGGGATGCTCCCTTAGTCGATCGCCCTTTTGAAACAACTGTCTTTGATATTCATCTTCTCGCAGCGTACAAATTGTAATTGTCGGCTGTTTCGGTTTGCCAATATATTCTCTGCCACCAATCCCCAAATAATCAACAATCCAATACTCAGGAATTCCCAGCAAGGCGTAATCTTCAACTTTGCGGGCGTAGTCGTTCTGCCAATTGGTACTCACGACTTCAGCGATTAGTTCGATCGAGTTTCCCGATGTAATTACAGGTTCTTGTTGCCACAATGGCTCATTAATCAATCGAGTTTGATCTAATACCAGCACATCGGGGCGAAAGGCTGTTGCTGTTCCTAATAATTTGATGAGACAGCGCGGAGGAATAAAATAGGGTAAATCCAGACGGTCAATTTCTACATTTAATTTCCGTCCGAGAAAGGCAGATACTTGTTCGTGCGGCCCTGTTGGTTCAATTTCTGTTAATTCACCATCGATTAGTTCGCAACCATCGCTATCGCCGTAGTTAGCAATAAATTCATCAATAGTTAGAAGTTTTGGAGGTGATTGAACCATAATGTTTGTTGGTAACTCCTAAATAAGATTTTTCTGAACCGCAGAGGACGCAGAGGGCGCAGAGGAAGAGAAGAGAGAGAAGATCGCAAAGACTTTTCAGTTATACAATAAAATTTCGGGAGCATCTCAATGAATGCAAAAAAGCAATTTCTTTATAGTGCGAGCGTCCCCGCTCGCGAGCGGGGACGCTCGCACTATAAAATCAAAACATCAAAACTGAGATGCTGCCAAAATTTCTTCCTTCTTCCTTCTTCCTTCTTCCTTCTTCCTTCTTCCTTCCCCTTAAAATCCCATCGCGCCAGCTACTGCTTCCAAACTCGGAGCAATCCCTTGTTTAAAGTTGTTCTTGCTGTGATTGATTGCCGTATCTGGATCTTTTAAACCGTTACCGGTGAGCACGCAAACCACTGTTGCTCCTGTCGGAACTTGGTCTTTTACCTTCAGCAAACCAGCTACAGAAGCGGCGCTTGCTGGTTCGCAAAAAATCCCTTCTTCAGATGCTAACAAGCGGTAAGCGTCGAGAATTTCTTCGTCGGTGACAGCAGAAAAACTGCCGCGGCTGGCTTCGGAGGCAGCAACAGCCTGTTTCCAGCTAGCAGGGTTCCCGATCCGAATTGCTGTCGCCAAAGTTTCTGGGTGCGACACTGGTGCACCCATTACCAACGGTGCTGCTCCGGCTGCTTGGAATCCCATCATTCGCGGCAGGCGCGAACATTTATTCACTTGATGGTATTGACAAAAACCCATCCAGTATGCAGTAATGTTTCCCGCATTTCCCACGGGAATGCACAGCCAGTCGGGGGCATCGCCCAAGGCGTCCACCACTTCAAACGCGCCGGTTTTTTGGCCTTCCAAGCGGTAAGGGTTGACGGAGTTGACCAAAGTTACGGGATAATTTTCTGCCATAGAGCGGACAATTTCTAAAGCCCGATCGAAATTTCCTTGAATCGAAATCACTTCCGCACCGTAAAGCAAAGCTTGGGCCAGCTTGCCCAAAGCCACGTATCCCTCAGGAATCAACACAAAAGCCCGCATTCCCCCGCGCCTGGCGTAGGCTGCCGCCGCTGCCGAAGTATTGCCGGTACTGGCGCAAATTACAGCTTTGGCGCCGGCTTCCTTTGCCTTGGAAATCGCCATTGTCATCCCCCGGTCTTTGAAACTACCAGTGGGGTTGAGGCCGTCGTATTTCACCAGCACGCGCACGTCTCTACCGATGAGAGAGGCGATCGCCGGTGCTGGAATCAGGGGAGTATTGCCCTCTTGGAGCGTCACTACCGGCGTGGTTTCCGTCACAGGCAGGTAGGGGCGATAAGCTTCGATCAAGCCCGGCCAGCCGTTAAGTTTCGGCGAGGCTGCGCGGGCAGCGGAGTTAGCAGCAGAGTCAGTAGCAGGTAGAATCAGGGTCACGATGTCAATGGTTTCTAGGCTTTGCCAAGGAATTTACACTAATTTTAGCTCGATCGGTTAATTTAATGTTTGATACGATCGGTTCAGGTTAAAGTAACTTAATGGTGTGAATGTGTAGATATGTCTACTCAATTACTAATGTCAAATAATTCATCCACTCTTTCTCGGCCTCAAGTCACGGCTAGCAATCCCGAAATCGCTAGTTCGGCTCCGCTATCGACGGGTTTTGCCCGCAAACTTGATTCGGTGAAGTGTCCCTACCAAGCCGATCAGCAAGTTAAGTTTCTGCACCTGCAAGCAGAAATCGACTCCTTGCTGCTGCAAGTCCAAACCCTCAAACAGCAGCGCTCTGTTGCTTGTTCTCAAGTTGCGATCGGCAAAACTTCTGCTGTGGGCAACGGCAATTAACGGCAACTCGTGCTAATTGTGCCGCCCCTGTGGTATAAAAAGTAAAGTTTTGTTAACCGCAGTTTTTTAACCAAAAGCGCTAGCCATTTAATCTGCGGCTAGCGATCGCTAGCATTTGCCAAAACGTGCTTGCCTACTGCTCAACTCGTCTGCTAATTGTCGGTAGCGAGGTGATATTTTACTGCGATAATTTTGTTAAGCCATCCAGATGGCACACGGAGAATCGAAATCAATTTATGACAGCATCGATCGAAAAACCACTAAATTTGACATCCGCAACGGACACCTCCAACCTGCGCCTCAAAGATATTCTCAAAACCCTGCCGCGCGAAGTGTTTGTCAAAAACCGCCGCAAAGCTTGGACAAAAGTCATCGTCAACGTTCTTCTAGTTGCTGTTGGTTATTTTGGCCTAGCAGTATCACCTTGGTATTTACTGCCCCTAATGTGGATTTTCACAGGTACCGGATTAACCGGTTTTTTTGTGATCGGCCACGACTGCGGACACCGGTCATTTGCCAACCGCCGCTGGGTAAACGATTTAGTCGGACATCTCGCATTTCTGCCGTTAATTTTTCCGTTTCACGCATGGCGTCACGGACACAATTACCACCACAAGCACACCAACAAAATTGGTGAAGATAATGCTTGGCAACCGATGACAGCAGAAAGCTACGCTGCCGCGCCCAAAGCATTACAAATAGCTTATAGTTTAATCTTCGGCCCGCTGTGGTGGGTTGGCTCGATCGCCCACTGGGCAAAAGTACACTTTATGTGGTGGCGCTTCAAAGAAGGTCAACAACGCGAACAAGTGCGGTTTTCGGTTTTTGTGGTTTTGATCGGTGCTGCGATCGTATTTCCGACTTTAATTGCTACAACAGGCATTTGGGGATTCATCAAATTTTGGTTGATGCCCTGGATGGTTTACCACTTCTGGATGAGCACCTTCACCATTGTTCACCACACAGCGCCAGACATTTCATTTAAATCACCAGAAGAATGGAACGAAGCCCAAGCCCAACTATCGGGAACAGTTCACTGCGACTATCCCCGCTGGGTTGAGTTTCTGTGCCACGACATTAACGTCCACGTTCCCCACCACCTTTCAACTGCTATACCCTGGTACAACTTGCGCCTAGCCCACAGCAGCTTAAAAGAAAACTGGCAACCTCATCTCTATGAAACCAAATTTTCTTGGTCTTTAATGAAGCGGATTGCCGACAACTGTCACCTGTACAACCCCGCTGGTGGCTATCTAACATTAGATGAATTCAACGCTCAAACCAAATAAGTTTGAAACGCGATAAATCTCCGAAAAACCCGGTTTTGTTAAACAAACCGGGTTTTCTCAATCATAAGGTACGTAGTTGCGCTTCAGCGCTCTCTTAAGATATTAAAGAGCGCTGAAGCGCAACAACGTACCTAATAAGATTGTCGATATTTGTTTGTGATTTTCTGCGGCGACACACCCTACGACTAAAATCTAAAATCTAAAATCTAATGGCTTTCAATCCCAATAACTGTCGCAACGAAAGCGAAGTAGAAAGCAAACTCATTGTCAGTTATTTGTTGCCAAAACTCGGCTATACTCCCGACACTTGGCACCAAGAAATCGCCTTTGGGAATATTCGCCTAGACTTTCTTTCCTTTGCCACCCAAGTTATCCCCAGAGTTCTCGATGCAGACTCGCCCATGAGTTTAGTCATGGAAGCAAAACATCCCAAGGAAAATTTAGACCGCCATCTTCGGAAACTCAAGCGTTACTTAACAAGTTTAAGTATTCGCTACGGACTCATAACTAACGGTAAAGAACTTAGAATTTATACAAGAGTCAGCAATGATATTCAGCTAGTTTTTCAGTGTGCCGGACAAGACCTTGAAAGTAGATTTGATGAAATTATAGCTTTAATAGGCAGAGATAGTTTAAATTTTGTAAAAAATCAAGACAATCTGGAACTGGAAGATAGTAAACTTAATTTAGTTAGTCCTGACTCTATTAGCAAAAATCCTGATAATCTCGAAGTAGAAGAAGAAGATAGTCAAATTAATTTAGTTATTCCTGACTCTATTAGTGAAAATCTTGATAATCTCGAAGTAGAAGAAGAAGAAGATAGTCAAATTAATTTAGTTATTCCTGACTTGATTAGCGAAATTCCTGTAGAATCAAACAATCCTCCCACCCCAGAACCCGAGCAGAATCAAATATTAGCAATTGAAAAAATAGCTGAACCTTTATCAGTTAATATTGAAATTAAATCAGATTTGAGCGTGTCACAAACCATACCAAACAATATGAAAATAATAGCAGTTTACCACAACAAAGGCGGCGTCGGCAAAACTACAACTGTAGTCAATTTAGCAGCAGCAATGAGCAAGGAAGGTAAAAGAGTCCTAGTCATCGACTTAGACAGTCAGGCAAATACAACCTTTGCAACTGGTTTGGTTAAATTTGAAGATGAAGAACAAGATGATTTGAAAGATTGCAATATTCTTCAAGTTTTGCAATCAGAGGATTTCTACTCCATCGCCGAAGTAGCCCGCGAGTCTAATTTTTGCAATCCTAAAATCGATGTAGTTCCTTCCCACATCGATTTGATGTACTATGAAACGGAACTAAATCAACTAGATTACAGTCGCATGATTTTAATTCAAAAACTAGCGGAAGTAGAAGACAAGTACGATATTGTACTGATTGATACGCCACCATCTTTGAATTTTTTCGCCAGAGTTGCCCTGATTGCGGCGGATTATTTAATTATTCCTTCTGATTTAAAACCTTTTGCCAATCAAGGATTGATTAATGTCAAGGATTTTATCAAAAAAGTTAATGGATTCAAAAAACAAATTGGCAAAAAACCTTTAGAAATTTTAGGAATCCTCCCTTGCAAAATCTCACCTAATCTTAAATTTGTACAGTACAGTTTGCCCAAGCGGAGGGAGGCAATTCCCAAACGCTACGGACTGGAAATCATGGACAGCGTAATTTATGAGAGAGAAGATTTAGCAAAGTGTGCAGAAATATTTAAAATCGTGGGCAATATGGAAATCGCCGATCCGATTTCGGTGCTAGATTTTAAACCGGATTGCACTTCATCCCAGGAATTTGAAATGCTAGCCGAAGAAGTTTTGGTAAAAATAGGTAAGTAAAAACTTATGAAAAAATTATCTCCGTCACTGGTTGCAGTCAAAAGAATTACTTCCGCAGTTCCCCGTTCCAATTTTGCCGATCGCGATTTGGATAAATTAGCTAGACTCATTTTAGATTCAGGAGGCTTGATTAATCCGATAATTGTCCGCCGTACCAGCATGGATGCCTACGAAATAGTAGACGGAGACTTTGAATACTACGCTGCGGCGAGAGCCAGGGAACTTGAACCTCTCAAGGGCGAGACAATCGGAGCATTCATCCTGGAACCGGAAAATGAAGCACTTCTCCTGGAACAACTGGAAATCCTCAGAAAAACCGCAATCACTGAGAATCTAGGTGAAATTGAAACTCCCAAAGAGTCATTGATAACTGAGGCTTCACTTGAAATTGAAACTTTAGAACCCTCATTTAGTTTAGAACAGCGGCTGACAAATATTGAAGCCAGGTTAGAAAATCAAATTCATGAATTGAAAGCTGAACACGCCCGCGAAAAAGAGTTGTTAGCGGAGAGGATACAAGAAGTTGAAAATCTAATTTCACAACAATTACCTCTGTTAATTGAAGCGCAGTTGGCTAGCAGAATTAATGAGTTGAAATCAGAGCCTGCATCGTCAAAGCCCAGTTTGGTAGATGCGGTACCAAAAGTTGAACAGGTAACTTCTCAACCAATGTCGCTGTTGGCCGCACTGAATACTCAAAATCCAGCTCAACTGAAAGCGAATTTAGAAGATACTAAGCTGCTGAAGGCTCCTGTTATACAACTCATACTCAAGGAGCGAGATGTGCGGCCGTTTGTCTCATTTGCCAATGTGGTGGAACGTATTAAAGGGTTAACCGACAAAACAATGATTAAACTTATTGATTGCTGGCAAAAATACTGAGCGGCTGTCAGTCGTCTCAATAGCATTTTTGGGGGTGATGCTCCGAGCAACGCCCCACAAGAGTTGAAACTGGTTTTATGAAAGGTAATTGACTAGGGTAAAAATACTTATCATTCACAATTGCGATCGCCCGATCGCCAAAAAAAGTAAAGATGAGTGAAGCAGTGTATAATTTGTGTCCCCCAGCCAGTTAAACTCATCACAGTCGATTTTTTGTAGGAATTGCAGTCAGTTTTGCCGTTATACCAATTTTTTATGAGGCCCCGTAGAATCTGATCCCCCCTAACCCCCCTTAATAAGGGGGGGACAAGATTCTTCTTAAAGTCCCCCAACAATCAGGGGGATTTAGGGGGATCGAGATATATGCAACTTCACATTAAATTGGTATTAGCGAAGCACTCGTTGCAGGATCGCCCGGGCTGTCACCCCACAGCCAGCCGTACAGGTACAGCACGCCACTGATATCTCTCCCAGATTGAGAGACTCAGGCCAACAAATCCTTTAACTAACCAAAGTCTGAGTAAGGTGTTTGTCTCGCACCCTATCATTAGAGTCCTTGGGTTAGTTCTGTTGCACTTAAAACCCAGGCTGTAAAGTGCAAATATATATAATTACCCAAACACCTGATTTTAATGACAAAAGGGGACTTGTAAGAAGATGGATCGATCGCAAGATCAAAACCGAATAGTAGAATATTTGCGGATTAAGCCAATTAGTCACAGTCAAATTTACACTTCCCAAATTGCGGTACCAGAGACTCAGGGTGGGGAAATCCCTCGCGAACGTCGCGAAGCTCTCAGGAGAAGTCTCATCGAGCAAGGCAGCAACTTAATTCCTTTAATTGTACGTCCTACTGAAGCTTACAGCAACGAAGAAGAATACGAAGTTGTCTGCGGTTCAGATTGGTGTATTGTTGCGAAAGAACTCGGCCTTGAGCAAATGTGGGCTTGGGTTTTTGAAATGACCGACGAGGAGGTAGTTGCCGCTCAAGCAGAAATGGAACATTTAGCTCCGCAGCCGACTCAAAAAACTGCACAACTTGAGACTCTACTGCAACAATTTGAGCTATCATTTCAAAAAAAGGTAGAGAGTCTAACAAAACAAATAGAACAATCTGTTAAAAAGAATGAAGACCTGCTAAAAAAACAAGTAAAAGCTCTAGCCGAGCAGAACTTCGATCGCGATCAAATAACACAGATTAAGCATCTGCTAGAACAAGTTGAAAAAACATTTCATGAAAAGGTAGATAAATTGGCTAAAAAAATTGAACAATCTGGCAGCAATATTTCTCCGCAATCGGCGGTTATTTCGGAGATGAATCTTGAAGGTGCATTGAGACAGTTGGATGAACTGGAAAAATTGCTGTCAATCAAATTAGATCGCACCGTCCAAATAATTAATCAGTTTGTGGCTGACACGATCGCAGATGTAGAAAATGACCTAAAAAATCAAATTGCCACGCTCCGCAGCCAACTGGGAGCCGCTGCGACGCACTCAGAAATACAGTCCGAGACACCGCCGAAAAAGCAGTCGAAGGCGCAGCCAAAAACGGAGGCTAAGAAGCAGTCGAAGGCTCAGCAGAAACCTCAGCTACCGCAGTTGCAGTTGGAGTTGCCGTTTCCGCCCCAGCAGCAGCAGGAAGACGAGGAAGACTACGATACTCTTTCGCTGAGACGCTTGAAGGCGATCGGCAAAGACCGAAAAGTGCGGGGCTACGCGCGCATGAAACGACCGGAAATTCTGGCAGCCCTCAGAGAAGCTGATGGCAAATAATACGGTGATTTCTAATATTTAAAGACTAATACAAGACTTACGTAACTTGTACTATTATTGGGGGTGACTTCTTGGTACGTAGTTGCGCTTCAGCGCTCTTTCTGAATATTGTGAAAGAGCGCTGAAGCGCAACTACGTACCTTTTTTATTTAATCTGACATTTGCGTAAGTTCTCTCAGGCTGTAATTGTAATATCTTCGCTTTTTATTGATATTTTAAAGAGCGCTGAAGCGCAACTACGTACCTTTTTTTATTTAATCTGACAGTTGCGTCAGTTCTCTCAGGCTGTAGTTGTGCTATCTTCGCTTTTTCATTGATATTTTAAAGAGCGCTGAAGCGCAAC
The DNA here is from genome assembly GCF_020883145.1 of Microcoleus sp. CAWBG27. NCBI lineage: Bacteria > Bacillati > Cyanobacteriota > Cyanophyceae > Oscillatoriales > Microcoleaceae > Microcoleus > Microcoleus sp. CAWBG27. Next base: position 54,390 of record NZ_JAHREU010000048.1, on the reverse strand, counting down.
TACGTACCTTTTTTTATTTAATACGACAGTTTCGTCAGTTCTCTAAGGGTTTGGGGTTCGATCGCCATTATTGATATTTTAAAGAGCGCTGAAGCGCAACTACGTACCTTTTTTTATTTAATATGAGAGTATCGATCTGAAAATCTTGCTAAAATACACACATCACCTCTTACTCCTCCCCAAGCAGCCATGTCCGCAACCGCAGAATTAGTTACTCCCCAAGAAATACCAGAACAAGAGCTCTCTGAAGAAGAACTATTAGAACAAGAGATAGCAAAAAATGTTATCGTTCCTCCAGTCGATTTATATAGTGATGAACCTCAAGTGGAAACAGAATTGCATCTCCGACAAATAATGCTGCTGTTTAAATGTCTAGAATGGTTGTGGCGAGATAGAAATGACTTCTATGCTGCTGGCAACCTCAGTATTTACTATAGCCCCAAGCAACTTAAATCAAAAGACTTCCGAGGCCCAGACTTTTTTGTGGTACTCGGCACTGAGCGCAAAACTCGTAAAAGTTGGGTAGTTTGGGATGAAGATGGAAAGTACCCGAATGTCATTCTTGAAATCCTGTCACCGAAAACCGCGAACGTAGATAAAAACTTTAAAAAACAACTCTATCAAGATACTTTCCGAACCCATGATTACTTTTGGTTCGATCCAGAAACTTTAGAATTAGCTGGGTTTCATTTGGTAGATGGAGAATATCAACTAATTGTACCGAATGAATTCGGCTATCTGCGGAGTCAACAGCTTGATTTGAGTTTGGGCATTTGTAGCGGACAATTGCGTTTCTTTACAGCAGCCGGTGAATTGGTTCCCACTCCTGAAGAGGTTGCAGAAATGGAGATTCGACGGGCAGATGCAGAGGCCCAAAGAGCAGATGCAGAGGCCCAACGAGCCGGAGAAGAGGCTCAAAGAGCCGATCGCCTGGCCGCAAAACTGCGAGAATTAAATATCGATCCCGATACAATTTAGCGATCGCCTTTTTCCAAAAACACGGTTGATTGTCTCGTGTATTTGAGTGCGATCGCACAAATAGTTCAAAAAAGTGTCTACCAGGAAATTGCTTGTCTGACAATAACGACAGAAGATAACCAAGTGGGCGATCGACCAATCAACACAGACAAACTTGTGTCAAGATTAATCTCGCGATTAATTAGCGCGATCGACCCAAACTCCCAATCTCAGTCAAGCGTAACAATCCGACGCAAGTTCCAATGAACAATCCCATCTACCCCGGCATAACTCTCCACAACCACTACCGCATCGTCCGCGAATTGGGACACGGAGGCTTCGGGCGCACCTACCTCGCTGAAGATGCCCACCGATTTAACGAACCCTGCGTTTTAAAAGAATTTGCGCCCCAAGTACAAGGAAGTTACGCCTTACAAAAATCCGAGGAACTCTTCGAGCGCGAAGCCGGAGTGCTCTACAAGCTGCAACACAATCAAATTCCGCGCTTCCGCGAAATGTTTCGCGTCAGTATAGTCGATCGAGGCTACCTATTTCTCGTCCAAGACTACGTACCCGGTCAAAATTACCGCTTCCTGCTGGATGCCAGGAAGCGTCAGGGTTTGCGGTTCATCGAAGCAGAAATCAATCAACTGCTGGTTCAGATTTTGCCAGTCCTTGAATACATTCACTCCTTGGGAGTGATTCACCGCGACATCTCCCCCGACAACCTAATTCTGCGCTTGTCTGACGGAATGCCCGTGCTCATTGACTTCGGCGGAGTCAAACAAATCGCCGCCACCGTAGAATCTCTATTTGCTGAAACAGAAGCTAACGCCACTCCCACTCCCACCCCCGCAACTCGCATCGGCAAACTCGGCTATGCTCCCGTCGAACAGATGCAAATGGGCATTGTGTCTCCCCACAGCGATTTGTACGCTCTGGCGGCGACGGTTTTGGTGTTGCTGACAGGGAAGGAACCGCATGAATTGCTCGACAGTCAGACGCTGAATTGGAACTGGCGATCGCACTGTTCTCTATCTCCGAATTTGTCCCTGGTGCTGGATAAAATGCTCGCTCAGCAGCCGAACCAGCGTTACTCCTCGGCTCGCGAGGTTTTGCTCGCTCTTTCCGGCAATGGGATCCTACAGCCACAGCCGCAGCCACAGCCAGATTTGGGACTCACGCAGCCACCACCGGATTACACAACACCTCTCACCGCACCCATACCTGTGCCAGCACCCGTCCCCAAACTGCCGGGAACTCCGGTGCGACTGGCTACGATTGGCAATCAGCAAAAGATGCCTGCTTGGAAAATGTTTTTGTTCGTAGTGGCAGTGCTTTCGAGTATGGGGGCAGTTGGCTGGTTTGCGGGCAATTACGTGTTAAACCTGCAATCAAAAGTGCAGAAGATTCCCGTGACTCCAGGCCCGAAGCAGCAGCAAGAGGATGCTTTGCGCGATCGCTACTCTCGGCTTAAAATTGACGATCGATTCTACAACGGTTACGTCAACCTTGTAGATGAGAATTTCTATGCCAAATACCCAGAATTAAACGGGCGGCTGTTAAAAGAAGGCGACGAGGATCGCCAATGGCGCGAAAGGTGGCAGAAAATCGGCGACGATTTGCTTGACAAGCTCGAAAACCTCAGCAGCGATGCTAGAGCGCGGTTGGGCAGTTACGAGACTACAGATCTCGATCGCTCCAAAACCGAGGTTAACAAGCTGAATTTGAGCAGTCGAGCGCTGTACGATGTGGCTGATGCCAAGTTCTTTTATTGGTTTCCACAGCAGCCGCGGAATAAAAATATCATCGGTTTGCCGATCGGACAAATTTGGCAAGCAATTACCGCCGACGCCCTCGCCTCTTTGCAAGCAGGAGCAACTCTTGAAAGCGTCGAATTTGACCGTCGCGCGAACAACAAAACCCTTAAAGGAAATCTCAAGCCCGGAGAAGGCAAAGCTTACATTGCCAGGTTCGCCCAAAATCAGATTTTGAGCGTAAATTTGCAAACTCCGCGCAAATCGACTCTGCTATCAATTTATTCTCCTGGGCGCACCAACAAAGCCAAAGCTTTACTGGAAGATGCAGAGGAGGTGAGTTGGTCTGGAACTCTCGATGATGCTGGTTTTTATGAATTCGTGGTAGTTTCTCAGTCATCAGAGCCGATCGCCTACGAGTTAAATCTGGAGACAAAATAACCCCCATCCCAAAACGGATCTCAGCCCCCGACTCCTGTCGCAGTCAAAAATTTAAGACTCCCGTTCAAGCTCGCTGACTCATCTGGACGAGTAAATCTGCAATCGACCCATGGCTATTGACGCCTTGAGGGCGATCGAGCAATAATGAAGTAATCCCGAGCGGGTAAATTTTCCGGTTCAAACAAAGAATATGCTGAGATTTGCGATCGTAGCTTTAGTAACTTTGGGATTAGTATTAATGACTGCATTAGGTTTATCTTCTGCCAGTGCGACAGTCAGCAATCCCGAATTTTATGCTTGGAACTTTGCCTCTGTAGGCAGCAGCGAGTTAGTTTGCAAAAAGACACTTGTAGTTCCGCGAGACCTCATAATTCCGTCATCATCAATGCAAGCTGTCAGTATCAATTCTGTAATTGTAGATGACAAGTTTTGCGCGAATTCCACTAAACCGGTCAATTAAGGCAGTGCATCCTATGATGTCTCATCGAACGACACAATAAAATAGGTTTGATCGTTCGGACTTTAGTCCGCATCTATCCCAGGTTTGATCGTTCGGACTTTAGTCCGCATCTATCCCAGGAATGAAGCAGGTTTGATCGTTCGGACTTTAGTCCGCATCTATCCCAGGAATGAAGCCAGAAGCATCGAACACTTTTTAAAGCGAATTGACCCGATATTATATAAAACTTGCCGCTATCCGCGCAGTAGTGAAAGTGTTGGCGGCATTTTTTATGAGAAACAACAATATTTTTTATTAAAATTTATTAAAATAGTTTGGCGCCACAGTTTTCTGCCCTTGAAAGCGATCGAAACTATTGCGAATTTTGCCAATTCTTTGATTGTCACTTAAGAACCGAGGGAAAATCTTGAGCCATTTGGCTAAAAATTTATTAGCTAATTGGCCTAATCAGTAACTGTCAAGTTTGAGTATGCTAGAGTTAGTCAGGTTCTGATATATAGTGCCATCTGTTATCTAAGTATCATGCTCAAAATTTTAGTCATTGAAGACGACGAATTAATCCGGGAGACTCTTGTGCAACTCCTGGAATCTCACAGCTACCGAGTTATCGTGGCAGAAAACGGTCGATTTGGGGTGCAGATGGCACTTTCGGAGATCCCCGACTTAATTTTGTGCGACGTACAGATGCCGGAACTCGACGGTTATGACGTGTTGCGGACTCTGCGACAAAACTCCCTGGCTGCTACAATTCCATTTATTTTTCTCACGGCTCAAAGTGCCAAAACCGATTTTCGTCGGGGGATGGAATTAGGGGCTGACGATTACCTAACAAAGCCATTTACTAAGGCTGAATTGTTAGGGGCGATCGCTTCTCGCGTCTCGAAACGGCAAACTATTACCCAACCCCTGACAGTTGCGCTTCACCAAGCAGAAGCCAGACTCAAAGATTTAGCTAACGACTCTACAAAGGTTTGTGTCCTCTCCCCTGAAAAGTTGGCTCTAGAAGCTCTGCTGCGCCACGCTTTAGCACAAGGTGAGTTTCAAGTATACTATCAGCCCCAGGTGAATATTGCTACCGGACAAGTTATCGGCGCTGAAGCTTTGGTGCGCTGGCAAAATCCCGATCGAGGTATAATTTCTCCCGCCGAATTTATTCCCTTAGCCGAAGAAACAGGTTTAATTATTCAGATTGGCGAGTGGGTACTGCTTTCAGCTTGCGCTCAAGCGGCGAGTTGGCTGGCGGCGGGGTTCTCGCCTTTTACGATATCAGTAAATTTGTCGGCCCGGCAGTTATCCGACCCGGAACTCAAGGCCCGAATCGTGCAAATATTAGAAACTACAGGCTTGGAGCCTGCTAATTTAGAATTAGAAATGACCGAAAGCGCCCTGGTAGAAAATGCGACAGTCGCAGGCGCAACTTTAAACGAACTTAAAGCTCTCGGAATTCGGATTGCCATTGACGACTTCGGCACCGGTTATGCTACTTTAGGATATCTCAAGCAATTTGCTTTTGACAGCTTAAAGATCGATCGCATTTTCGTGCGAAATGCCAGCGAAGACGCTCAAAATGCTGCTATTACCACAGCAGTAATTTTGCTGGGTCACAGCTTAAATATGACAGTAATTGCAGAAGGAGTAGAAACAGAAGCAGAACTAGCTTTCTTGAAACAGCACCAATGCGATATCATGCAGGGGTATCTGTTCAGCCGTCCGGAACCGGCAGCGATCGTTGAAAGTATGTTAGTTGCCAACCAGCGTTTGTTCGCTCAGCCCCCAGCAGTAGCACCTGCTCGTGTTATACCTTTTGTACCTGTCTCCGAAGCCGAAAAATCTAAAAACCTTACCATGTCAGGTCTAGGAATAGTCTAAGTGTTACCAGGATTTCTGTATAATACAATAAAATTGTTTTTCAGAGCTTCTATTTTCAGCGGAAAAGTTGACGCTCTCTCTCCTAAAAAGTTGTAGCTTTTTTGGGAGGGGCGAATAAAAAAGGAAATTTTTCCAAATATTCCTCTACCGAAAAAATGGGGTTAGAGCCTCCCGCTTCTAGGGGGACTTTCCCAATATTTTTCGAGACAACCAACCATTCCTATGACAGCTTTGTTATCATAGGAATATAGGAGTAAATCATAATGCTCGTTCTGGAATTCAAGACTTACGGCAAGCCTGGACAGTTCAAGGCAATCGATGAAGCGATTAGAATTTGTCAATTCATTCGCAACAAATCGATTCGGCTTTGGATGGATGGTGGAGCCAAGTCTTGGTTCGATCTTTCTAGGTATTGTGCGATTTGGGCGTCTGAGTTTGACTTTGCCAACAAGCTAGGCGCGATGGCCAGGCAGGCTAGTGCAGAAAGAGCATGGGCTAGTATTTCTCGATTCTATGAAAACATAAAGAATGGTGTAAAAGGTAAAAAAGTCGGGTTTCCCAAGTTCCAAAAAGACTGTCGTTCTGTTGAGTATAAAACCAACTCTTGGAAGCTTTCAGAAGATAGAAAAGCAGTCACCTTTACCGACAAGTGCGGAATAGGTAGGCTGAAGTTAAAAGGTACAAGAGACATGAATGTATATCAGCCAGACCAAATTAAACGGGTAAGGCTAGTAAAACGTGCAGATGGCTACTATGTTCAATTTTGTATTCAAGTAGATAGAGTAGAAATAGTTGCAATGACAGGTAAAACTGTTGCATTAGATGTAGGATTGAAAGAGTTTTACACTGATTCAAATGGCGACACGGTTTCCAACCCTAAGTTTCTGCATAGAGGTGAGATACGGTTAAAACGTGCTCAACGTCTTGTAAGCCGGAAGGCAAAAGGTGGGTCAAATCGCCGGAAAGCTAGAGTGATTTTAGGTAAGCGACATCTCAAAATAAGTAGACAGCGTAAAGACCATGCTATCAAATTGGCAAGGTGCGTAATCACGTCAAACGACGTAGTGGTCTATGAAGATTTGAGAGTGTCCAACATGGTTAAAAATCACTGCTTAGCCAAATCAATTAGCCATGCTTCTTGGTACCTGTTCAGAGTGTTCTTAGAATATTTTGGAAAAGTGTTTGGTCGGATTACCATTGCGGTGAACCCTGCTTATACCAGTCAAGAATGCAGTAATTGTGGGGAAGTCGTTAAAAAATCTCTATCCACCCGAACCCATTGTTTGTGAATGTGGATGCGAGATGGATTGAGATCGTAATGCCGCAATTAATATCCTGAATCGCGGGATAGGTACGACGGGGCACGTCGGAACTTCGATCTAGCAAGATCGTAAACGCTTAGGGAGATTAGACCCCTGGGTTAGGTGCGGTAACGCTCTTAATTTAAGTCCGATCGTTGAACTAAGAATCCTCACGCTCATCTGAGCTCAGGAGTGTCAATTTGGGAGCCGCAGTTTCAAGAACTGTCAACTGGAATTGGTGCAAGGCTGTCATGGAAAGAATATTAATAGTTGACGACGAAACAGACTGTCAAACAGTCTTATCAATGTACCTTGAAAGCCAAGGATACCGGGTTGAATGCGCTAATTCTGGTGTTGAGGCGCTCTCGATTTTTGAGAAGGCCCCCCCAGATTTGGTGATTTCAGATGTAATGATGCCGGAAATGGACGGGTTTGAGTTTTGCCGGCGCTTGCGTACTACACGTTTAGGACAGTTGGTGCCGTTTATATTTTTGTCTGGTCAAGGCGAAATAGAGGCAAAAGTTGAAGGTCATGCGATCGGCGCTGACGATTATCTGGTAAAACCTTTTCAGTCTGAAGAAATCTTGGCTAAGGTGAAAGCGCAGTTAGAGCGCTCTCACCGCATTCATGCCGAGATTGTCCGACTGCTGCAAACTTCTACCGCCCTGGCGGTGGAACCCAAAGTTATCGCAGTATTGCCACCACCAGCACCTTTGCCTCTAACACCAGCCGAGGAAAGAGTTTTTTGGGAGGTGATCCAGGGTTATACTAACAAACAAATTAGCGATCGACTGTTTATTAGCCCCCGCACCGTCCAAGCTCATTTAGGCAGCATATTCAGCAAACTACAGTTAGAAAATCGCGCCCAGCTTGTGAGATTTGCCCTAGAAAGGGGATACAAACCACCTCAAACTTAGCTTTTGTCTCAACTTACGGTGTACCAGCCCTTAATTACCCGCAATAAAAACGGTTTGTAGTGAGGACTTTAGTCCTCAGATTATGAGGACTTTAGTCCTCACTACAAACCCATCTGATTGTCGTCGTTCGAGAGGACCTGATATTATTCCAAATTCAAAACACAATAAGGAAAACTCGTCGTCACGCAAACCATCGGCCCCAAATTTGTACCCCGCAAATTTGCACGTTCCAAATCAGCCTGCCGCACGTCCCTCGCCGCATCGATATTTGTCCCAGTCAATTGAGCTCTCGGAAGCCTGGTATTTGACAGAATAGCATTCTGCAAATTAGTATCGCGCACGTCAGCAAAAGACAAATCAGCCCCGCTTAAATTAGCGCGATTCAAATTCACTCTAAACAGCAGCGAACGTCGCAAATCTGCATTCGACAAATTAGCTTGCAGCAAATAAGCTTCGCCCAAATTAGTATTAAAAAGCTTAGCACCGCGCAAATCAGCTCTCGTCAGATTGGCCCGCCCCAAAAAAGCATTAGACAAATCCGCATTTCGCAGATTAGCGCTGTCCAAGTCGGCACCATACATTTCAGCATTAACCAAGTTAGTATTTGCCAAATTAGCACCACTTAAATCTGCTTCTAGCAAATTAGCTTCGTAGAGATTAGCTCCGCTTAAATCAGCTCCTCTTAAATTAGCTCTGTACAAACTCGCCTTAAACAAATCAGCATTTCTCAAATCGCAGCCTTCGCACTCCTTAGTTTCTAGCAACTGTTGGACGTGATTGGGATTTTGAGCTTTGACGGGGGGTGCCAGCAAAAACGGCGCTAAAACTGCTACAGTTGCCGTTACACTTGCCAAGATTTTAAATTTCACAAACAAACCTCACTGCCACTTCAGACCAATTATACTCGCAAAATTTGCGATCGCTAGGCTTGTACTGTTCAGTTGACAGTTGACAGTTGACAGTTGACAGTTGACAGTTGACAGATGAGGGCGACCTCTACCTGGAAAGAAGAGGATTGCAGTAATGAATAGTCTGATTTTAATTTCTCCCGGGCTTGGGGCTTTAAACCAATTATTTGTGGAAAAAGTAATATTATTGACCTTCAATAACTCCAATATAAAAGGTTTGTAGTGAGGACTTTAGTCCTTTCTTGGATGCGGACTAAAGTCCTCACTACGAACCAATTTTATTAGGCTGTGAGGACTTTAGTCCTTTCTTGGATGCGGACTAAAGTCCTCACTACGAACCAATTGTATTAGGCTGGTTCTAGTGGAGACCATATAAGCCGGCAGAAGGCAGAAATTTCAATAGCATAGCAAACTAAAAAATTAACTTTTTTAAATTGACAATTATCTTGAATTCTGCCTTCGGTCTTCTACCTTCTATCGGAAGATTTAAGCTTCGTCTAAAGCTGCAACACCAGGCAATTCCTTACCTTCTAGCAGTTCCAAGCTAGCACCACCACCAGTAGAAATGTGGCTCATTTCTGGCCCAAGATTCAACTGTTCTACAGCCGCCACCGAGTCACCGCCACCGATAATCGTGGTAGTACCAGTCTTAGTAATTCCAGCCAAAGAATGAGCAATTCCTTCAGTTCCCGCAGCAAACTTTTCCATCTCAAACACGCCCATCGGCCCGTTCCAGATTACCGTTTTGCAATCGGCCAAAGCATCTTGGAAAGTTTTCACAGAATCCGGGCCGATGTCCAAACCCATCCAACCGTCGGGAATGCTCTCAACGGAGACAGTTTGAGTGTTCGCGTCAGCAGCAAATTTGTCAGCAACTACCACATCAGTAGGCAACAGGAAAGTAACTCCCCGTTCCTTTGCCTTAGCTTCCAAAGACTTAGCTAGTTCGAGCTTGTCATCTTCCACCAAAGACTTGCCAACGTTCAAACCGCGAGCTTTGTAGAACGTGAACACCATGCCGCCACCCAGCAGCAATTTGTCGCACTTTTCGAGCAGTTTTTCGATGACTCCAATCTTGCTGGAAACCTTAGAACCACCGATGATAGCAGCTAAGGGACGTTGCGGATTGTCGATCGCACTACCGAGATATTGCAATTCCTTCTCCATCAAAAACCCAGCCACCGAAGGACTCAGATACTTAGTCACACCCTCAGTCGAAGCGTGAGCCCGGTGAGCCGTACCAAAAGCATCATTCACATACAAATCAGCAACAGAAGCTAACTTCTTGGCAAATTCTGGGTCATTTGCTTCTTCTTCAGGGTAGAAGCGGACATTTTCCAGCAACACCACATCGCCATCAGCCATCGCCGCCACAGTAGCAGCTACTTCATCCCCAATGCAGTCATTAGTCTTTTTGACTTCCTTCCCCAACAATTCCGACAACCGTTTAGCAACCGGAGTCAAGCGCAACTTCTCCGTCACACCCTTGGGACGCCCGAAGTGACTGCACAAAATGACCTTAGCGCCCTTCGACGCTAAATCCTGAATAGTCGGCAGAGCAGCCCGGATGCGAGTATCATCGGTGATATTGCCGTTGTCGAGCGGCACGTTAAAGTCCGCACGCACCAATACCCGTTTGCCCGATAAGTCCGATGCCGATAAATTTGCTACAGTTTTTTTTGTCACAGGATTAACCTCCTAATATTTGTGTTTTTGTCTAATTCCGTTGAAATGGCGGCACTCGTCACTTGCACTTGGGGCCTCGGGCGCATTCAACCGCGCCCGTACAAAAAACGGAAGATGAAACAAACGGCACTGATTTGGCTCAACGTAAACATTTTATCGGAGTCCGTGTCCGGGAAATGCGAACTATGTTCAAGACTGTCTTATTTCCTGTAGATCAAAGCCGAGAAGCCCGCGAAGCCGCGGAAAAGGTTGTCAATATTGTGAAAACCTATGCTTCTCGTTTAATTATTCTGTCGGTAGTCGAACCCCCCGCCGAGGAGGGTGCCGCCCCACCGTCAGAGGTGATGAGCTCTCCCGAAGCAGTCGCCAAACTGCTGTCTGAGGCCCAATCGATGTTTTCCCAGCAGGGAATTGAAGCTGAAATCATCGAACGAGAAGGCAAACCTGCTTTCACTATTTGTGATGTGGCTGACGAAGTTGGGGCTGATTTGATTGTGATGGGCTGTCGGGGGATGGGTTTAACTGATGATGGGGCGTCTGACAGCGTTACCAGTCGGGTGATCAATCTGTCTCCTTGTGCAGTTTTGATTGTGCCTTAGTCAGTTGTCAGTTGACAGTTGACAGTTGACAGTTGACTCCGAAAGCAGTTGACAGTTGGCGCGGTGCCCCGCCGTGCCCGCCTTCTTAGTTGACTCCGAAAGCAGTTGACAACTAACAACTGACAACGAACAACGAGAGCATCTCAGTTTTGATTTTGTAGTGCGAGCGTCCCCCCTCGCTTGCTGTTAAAACCAAGCGAGCGGGGACGCTCGCACTACAACAAAAAAATGCTTTTTGCAAAAATTGAGATGCTCCCCGAACAACTGACAACGAACAACTGACAACTGACTAATAACTAATAACTAATAACTAATGAAAATTCACTGGTATCCCGGTCACATTGCCAAAGCTGAACGGGCATTAAAAGAACAGCTAAAGCGGGTAGATGTGGTGCTCGAAGTCCGAGATGCCCGCATTCCGCTAGCGACTTACCACCCCCAAATGCCTACCTGGGTGGGCGGTAAGGCGCGAGTGTTGGTCATCAACCGCATGGACATGATTACGCCTAGAACCCTCGATGCGTGGGAAACCTGGTTTGAATCTCAGGGGGAAACTGCCTATTTTACTAACGCCGAGCACGGTCAAGGAGTACACGATGTTTCCGATGCTGTCCAGGAGGCTGGGGTGCAGCTAAATAAGCGTAGATTCGATCGAGGAATGCTACCCCGTCCAGTCCGCGCCGTAGTGATGGGCTTTCCCAATGTCGGCAAATCTGCTTTAATTAATCGCCTGTTAGGGCGCAGAGTGGTAGACAGTGCCCGCAGAGCTGGAGTAACTAAATCGCTCCGATGGATTCGCATTTCTGACGAAATTGAGTTACTAGACGCCCCCGGAGTCATCCCCACCCGGATTAACAATCAAGAAAATGCCATAAAATTAGCTATTTGCGAAGATATTGGCGAAGCAGCTTACGACAATCAGGTAGTAGCCGCAGCTATGGTAGATTTGCTCCTCGGGCTGGAGGCGGCTGATGACACATTGATATCAGTATCTGGTTTCAAATCTCGGTATAAATTAGATATAGGATCTAGCAATGGTGAAGATTATTTGCACGAAGTAGCAAAAGACAGGTATAAAGGAGATGTGGAACGAACAGCGCGGCAGATGTTAAACGATTTTAGAACTGGTGTGTTGGGTCAGCTTACTTTGGAGTTGCCGCCAGCTTTATAAGACTTGTAGGAGATTTTATCTGATGAATTCAAGTCTTATCAAAGCCTTGAAAATTCAACAGCGGTGCTGTCTATGAATGAACTGAATCTGGAACTTCAAATTAATGGAATCATCGAAAAAACCGTCCCTGTCGAAGGCGAGCAATTTATTATCGGTAGGTTGCTAGAATGCGATTTGCAACTGCCTTTTTCTGACATTTCCCGGCACCACACCCGCTTGTTTAAAATAGCTTCAGGGGAGTGGCTAGTTGAGGATATGGGCAGTACCAACGGGACGCTACTAAACAACAGTCCCCTCAACCAACCTCACTTAGTCAATCAGGGCGATGTGATTTATCTGGGACACCGGATTAATTTGATTGTCGTTTTGCCCGATCGCTCTGACCCCCAACTTCCCGAAATCGGCACCATGCCCGAAGGAGTGACTATCCTCGGCAAAGCTAAAGAACTACAAAAACAGTGGATAGAACCCGACACAAAACTCGAAAAAAACTACGAACAAGCTATCTCGCGTTTAAAATACTTAGTCGATATTGCGAAGTATTTGAACACCGCTGAATCCATCGAAGCAATTTTCGATCAAGTCCAGCAAATCGTGTTCCGCGATATCAAAAACATCGAACGTTTGGCACTATTAATAGACTTTCAAAATAACGGCGAACTGGAAGTAGTTAAAACTGCCGCCAGACCCACTGCAAAAAATAAATATATCCCCGCTGACGGCAGTTGGATCGGCCGCACTATTTGCCGCAAAGTATTGGACGAACAAGTTGCTCTCAAAACTGCCGACGCTCAGTTTGACGAACAGTTTGACGACAATATGAGCATGATCGATAAAGGAATTCGCACGGCGATAGCTGTTCCTCTCTGGGATGAAAATACAGTTTTTGGAGTGCTTTACGGCGACGCTCAACTGACTTCTAGAGAGTGGTATCTGGGCGGAGATGAAGACTTGAGCTTTTTTTCGGCTTTAGGAAATATTGTCGCTTCTAGCGTGCAGCGCTGGCTGCTGACACAAAAACTCCGCACCCAAGAAACTATGCGGCAAAGATTGGAACGCTATCACTCTCCGGCTGTGGTGCAGCATTTAATGAATACGGGGACTTTAATTGACCACCGCCTGCCCCCTGTGGAACGCGAAATCAGTATTTTATTTGCAGATATTGTAGGCTTTACTGCGATGTCAGAACGCTTGAGTCCCCCTCAAATTGCGCGGTTGCTCAACAATTTTTTTGAGGAAATGTTGCAAGAAGTTTTTGGGGAAGGAGGAACTTTAGATAAGTTTATTGGAGATTGTATTATGGCATTTTTTGGAGCGCCGGAACCTCAACCGGATCATGCCGATCGCGCTGTGGCGGCAGCTTTGGGAATGCTCAACCGTCTTGACGAACTCAATGCAAATAAGAGTTTGGGCGAACCGCTGCAATTGCGGATTTCTATTAACAGCGGCAAGGCAATAATTGGTGATGTCGGCAGTTCTAAAAGAGTTGATTATACTGTGTTGGGTTCGACTATTAATCTGGCTGCTCGGATGGAGGGAATTTGTCAGCCTGGGGAATGCGTGGTGAGCGAAGCTACTTACACGTTGCTGCGATTGCCCCAAAGTTTTGAGCCGATGGGAGATTTCCGGTTTAAAGGAATTGACAGACCGATCGTGGTTTATAGTACCAACCGAAATCTAAGGTAATGGGGCATGGGGCATGGGGCATGGGGCATGGGGCATGGGTCATATTGATTTGGACTAACGGAGGACACTCCAAAAGCCGTTTCCCTACCCCAAAATAATCGTCATGCTTGCAAGAGATGTAACTACCGCCCACTTAATTGTAGGGAAACGGCACTGCCGCGTCCTGACTCTGGATAATATTAATTCCGGTGTTACCGGATTTGATATGAAGTCATCATAAAACTTTTATAACTGATCGGGAATGGTATTAAATAGGGAGTTTTTGACGCTGAGGATTTGAACTTCGTCTCCTATGTGTACTATTTTTCCGGCTGATTGAAGTGGCACTCGCGTGTTAACTAGCAGCCGACTAAAGTGATTGAAATGACCTTTTTTTTGCAATTCAGGCATGATTTGATTCTGCTTGGCTGTTAGCATAGTTTTCAAGTTTGGATAAGCTTCTTTAGTAGCAGAATTTCGGTTAGATTGCAGACAGGGCTGACGGGGATTAATACCTTCAAATATTGCTGGGCCTATTTTAAACCTGACAACTTCATCGGCTGCTCCGAAAAGTCGATCTTCCCAAAAAGCCGGGACATCTCCTATTTCAATATTAGCTCGCAAGCGATGTCGCATTTCGTTAACGCAAACTCTCGGAAACCAAGATGCTACTTCGGCTATTGTTGCGGTACTGATAATGCTTGGCCCGGGTGCTGCGGTATCATCGGGAAAGCCTGTGAGCAAGTTTTCAATTAACTTGACGGGGAAACCGAAGTAGTTGCTCAACCAAGATTCTATTGCGGGGCGTTCTCTATCTACATGAAAAAATATTTCTTGTTCGGTGTCTTGAATTTTCAGACCGGCGATTCTCTTTTTTATGTCAAATGATAGGCGCAGAAAATGTACTCCGCTGTTGCGCTTAGCGTTAACAAATTCTCCTGCTCGATCGCAGATGGCAAAAGAGCGATCGCCTGCTAGAGCTCCGCTAGCAAGAATAGGGGCTTGACTGACAGCTATGCCATCAAGGGACTTGACCGGATAAATATGAATGCTGGCGACGTAAGACATTGTGATTCATTGATAAATAATTGTTGTTTTAGATACACTATAGCATCCTCCGCAGGCAGAATGATGACCGCAGTTAATTCCATGAAATTACAAGGGGCGATTTTTTTATTAGTTTATATTTAGCAGGTACTTGTAAAGAAAAAGTAAAGAAATTTTGCTGGGCTGATGGCAAATATTATACTAATAAATATAAAACAATTAACCGAGTTGCAAGCAATGACCGACTCAAAAGAAATAGGTAAGATGTCGAGGCGGAGTGCGATCTGGATGTCAAGTGCAGGGGCGCTGGTGGCAACCATGGCCCCAGGGCTGTTCAAAACTGAACCGGCCTATGCAGAAGGAGTAGTCTCAAACATCACTCCTGACGCCGCACTCAAGAAATTGATGAACGGGAATCAGCGGTATATTGACCAAAAACGGACATTTCCCGACCAAAGCCGATCGCGAATTGCGGCAGTAGCAAAGGGTCAACATCCGTTTGCAACCATCCTTGCTTGTTCTGATTCGCGGGTAACACCCGAAATTATTTTCGATCGAGGATTGGGGGATTTATTTGATATCCGAGTAGCGGGAAATTTTCTCGACGATGTGGTTCTCGGCAATATTGAATATGCCACACTAGAATTAGGGGTGCCGCTATTAGTAATTCTGGGTCACGAACGCTGCGGTGCTGTGAAAGCGGCTTTAGATGGCAAACCGGTTCCGGGTCACATTAGCACTTTGGTGGAGGCGATTAAACCAGCCGTTGATGCTACAAAAGATCAATTGGGCGATGCCTGGGATAATGCAGTCAGAGCCAATGTAAAAATGAACGTCAATAAGTTAACATCCTTGTCACCTCTTTTAGCTGAAGCAGTCAAAGCTGGCAAGCTGAAAGTTGTTGGGGGGCGCTACGATTTGGACAGCGGCAAAGTAGAGATAATTGCTTGATTTTGGTGGTGGCATCTTACATTTTTTACTATTTTTATGAATAGGCATCTTGCCTGTTCCACACAGAGGGAACTTGAGTATTTTTATGAACAGGCAAGATGCCTGTTCCACAAACAAGAAATTTGATTGTGGGGAGTAGGGGGTTGGGCATCATGCTCGCCCATAAAATCCACAATCTCAGTTACATCAAGCCCATTTCTTGCAGTCCGCGGCGCAGGCGTTCTGCTTCAAAGGGACGGCGCTGTTCGTGAAGGGCGATCGCTCTTTTGAATTCTGCTAAACTTTCGGGCATTTTGCCAATTTTCAGCAGCGCTACTGCCAAGTTTTGATGAGCTTCCGCGTGTTGGGGATCGATTTTAATGGCTTGTCGGTAATAGGCGATCGCATCTACTAAATTTCCGGTTGCTTTTAGCGTCAGTCCTAAATTGTAGTGACCTGGTGCAAAATTGGGATCGATTTTTAAAGCTGCTTTGTAAGCTTTTTCTGCTGCTGGCAAATCTCCTTCATCTTTGAGCAAATTGCCCAAATTATTGTAAGCACCTAATTTGAGCGCCGGGAAAACATCTGTATTAATTGCGAGTTGATAGTGTTCTTTGGCTTTGGCAAATTGCTGTTGCTGGCGGTAAGCAATGCCTAAATGATAGTGAAGTTCGTAAACAATAGATTCATCAATTGTCGCCGCAGTCAATCCCCTAGTTAATAAATTAATTCCCCGCCCGATTTGCCCGCTTTCTACGTACAGCGCGCCTAATTTGCTGCACGCATAAGCATCGTTTGGATAATAAGTTATATAGCGTTCCATTGCTGCTTGAGCTTTTTGGAATTTGCTTTTTGTGGCGATCGCATCTTTGTGATAACCAGAGTGGTAAATCGCCACATCGGGGAGAGAAGCGATTTTCCATTGCGGTTCCCGCTGCAAAATCTCAGCCGCGCTGTCGTCTACCATGGCGTGGTATGGGCGAGAAAAGCGGATGTCGTGGCGATTGCGAAACAAGCGCGACACGAGGGAATAGGGTGATTGAGATGCGCCGATTTCTTGGCGGATGAGATTGATTAGCAACAGTCGATCGCTCTTAATTGCCTGCTTGATTTGAGGTACAATCTCCGGTACTAGCACCTCATCGGCATCCAACACCAAAATCCAGTCGCCCTGGGCGTGCTTCAGAGACTCGTTGCGCGCCGCTGCGAAGTCGTCGCACCATTCAAAGTCATAAACCCTCGCCCCGGATGCTCGGGCTATTTCACGGGTGCGATCGCCAGAACCGGTATCTACCACGACAATTTCGTCAACAACACCCTTCACGCTGTCCAAAGTCCGCGACAGTGTTGCTTCTTCATTCTTGACGATCGTGCACAGTGTCAGATTCATCGGGGGCCAACTTTCCTAATTTGACAGAATTATTGTAATTTTTTTTACCAGTAAAACACAAAAAGTCCCAGAAAAATTTTTCCTATTGCCCTTCGGCTTTGATCGCAAGCACCTTTCTTCAGTAGAAAAATTGGCTTATACCAACCGCACCCAACGGTTAGGACGTTCTGAAATTGCACTTTCCATGAGTAGTCGATTGCTTCTGTCCTCAATAAATAAAGCCTTCTATCCTAGATAATTAAAGGCTTCGTTCTTAGTTGTGCGTTCTGCATTCTGCATTCTTAGTTGTGCGTTCTTCAATAACTCTTTTGACATATTAAAAAGCCTTAAATTAGGACGATTCATGATAAATTCTACCTCTATCGGTTCATCCCTACGGTAGAGGAAAGGATGGGATATCAGTTGTTATTCTTAGAACATAAGACAAGGCAGACGAAAGTTAAACACTCAGGAGAAAAACAAATGGGAATTATTGCTTGGATCGTTTTAGGACTGATTGCTGGTGCGATCGCCAAAGCCATTTATCCGGGAACTCAAGGTGGCGGTTTTCTCGCAACAACAGTTTTAGGAATTATCGGCGCGCTGGTGGGAGGTTATTTAGGCCAAGTCTTTGTGGGGACTAGCGCGGGAGCATCCTTCGGAGCATTAACTCTACCCAGCATAGCTTTTGCAGTCATCGGCGCGATCGTGGTACTTTTCATCTGGGGATTGCTGACTCAGCGTGCTGCATAATAAATATTGCCAATTCCCAGTCGATCGACTTATGGGGTATTCATAAACCCGGTTTCTTGAGGAAACCGGGTTTTTCAGTCAATAACCCTCGCTGCCGCCATAATAAGATTGGTTCGTAGTGAGGACTTTAGTCCTCTGACGGATGCGGACTAAAGTCCTCACTACGAACCATAATAAGATTGGTTCGTAGTGAGGACTTTAGTCCTTCTTCTATTGATGCGGACTAAAGTCCTCACTACGAACCTGTTGAAACCGCTACGACAAAGTTAATTAATCCGCAAGTCGAAAGGTAAGCGAACGTAAATCCCTTGCGGGTCATTCATCGACTTGATAACAGCCAATTCATCCTGCATTTTCTTAACTTCGGCCGTTAGCGGGTCGAGTTTGGTGGCTGGTTTTAACACATGAACGCCGGATATTCTTTCCAAAATTCGCTCTTCCAAACTGCGGCGTTTTGGATATTCTTCTAACTGCCAATCGTCGCCTAGTTTAGCTTGCTTAGCCGCTTCTCTAACAGCATCTTCTAGGCCGCCAATTTCATCCACTAAACCCAACTGTTTCGCTGCGATACCAGACCAAACTCTGCCTTGAGCAATTTCTTGCACCTTGTTTTTTGACAGTTTGCGGGAGTCGGCGACTTTGGTGATAAATAGATCGTAAATGCGATCGACTATTCTCTGAATATTCGCCAATTCTTGAGGATTTTTGGGGCGGGAAACCGTGTTAGTATCCGCAAAACGGGCGGTTTTTACCACGTCCCAAGTTATGCCGTTGTTAGCAGCCAACTTTTCGGCATTGAATAGCATCCCAAAAACGCCGATGGAACCAGTAATCGTACTGGCTTCGGCAAAGATTTTGCTAGAACCCATCGAAATCCAATAGCCGCCGGAAGCTGCTAAATTGCCCATCGACACGATAACTGGCTTTTTTTTGCCCGTCAGCGCGACTTCGCGCCCGATGACTTCCGCAGCCGTCGCGCTGCCTCCAGGGCTGTTGACGCGCAAAACTACTGCTTTTATGTCGTCATCTTCTCGGATTTTACGCATTTCTTCAGCGATGCGATCGCCCCCTACTTGAGTCGGGCCGCCTTCGCCGTCTACAATCTCACCTTCAGCGTAAAGGACAGCAATCTGGTTTTTCTTGTGAGCGCGAGTAGAGTTTTTACTCTCAGCAACTCTTGCGTAGTTTTTCAAACTTATTTGCTTGAAAGATTTATCTTCTGCATCGGTTCCTGTTAGTTTTTTCAGTTCTATTGCAATTTCATCAAAGTAGACAACTTTATCAACTAACTTGCCTTTGAGAGCTTCGTTAGCCATCAAAGTTCCGCCATTATCTGCAACTGCTTGCAGTTGGGGAACGGTCAATTTGCGGCTCGGGCCGACAGTTTTCAGGTATTCGCCCCAAATATCTCCGAGCAGTTTTTGGGTTTGCTGGCGATTTTCCGGGCTCATTTTTTTGAGCAAAAACGGTTCGACGGCTGACTTATATTTCCCGACGCGAGTGACTTGGACTCCCAAGCCGTATTTCTCGAAAGCACCGGTCAAAAACATGGCTTGACTGCTAAAACCGTTGATTTCTAGGGAGCCGTAAGGATTGATAGCAATTGTATTTGCAACGGAACCGAGGTAATAATCTCGCTCGCTCCAGTCCATTTCGTAAGCAAAAATGGGTTTTTTGGCATCTCGGAAACGCTGTAATGCCGATCGAACTTCTTTGAGATTAGCAAACCCGCTGCTGCTAGAATCCGAACTGCCTTCAAGATACATCCCCACGATTTTCGGGTCTTTTTTCGCAGATTCGATCGCATCTAAAACAGTACGCAGCGTCACAGCATCGCCGGATTCATCCGAAAGAGCTTCTTGAATCGCCGCGCTCGTGCTGCGGCTCGGTTTGCTATCGGTGATATTTAGAGACAGATCTAATACCAGTACAGACTTATCTTTAACTTGCGGGCCTGAATCTTTAGACGACGATGCCGCCAGAGCAATTAGCAGTACCAGTCCTCCCAATCCGATGCCGCCCAGCAGCAACAATCCCAGGAAGGTTCCCAGCAAACTTGCACAAGTATATTTTAGGAAATCTTTCATTTAGATAATTAGTCAGTTGACAGTTGACAGTTGACAGTTGACGTGTGGTAGGGGCAGTGGATGGTGCGGGCCTGCCCTCTTAGTTGACAGTTGACAGTTGACAGTTGACGTGTGGTAGGGGCAGTGCCCCGTGCCTGCCCTCTTAGTTGACAGTTGACAGTTGACAGTTGACAGTTGGTAATTATTAACATTTGGTAATTGGCAGTTAGTAATTGGCAGTTGTTATTTCTTATTTCTTATTTTTTAATCTCTTCCAATAATCAGTAACTACTGACTAATGACTACTGCCAACTGCCAACTGCCAACTGCCAACTGACTACTGCCAACTGACTTACTTTTATCTTAACCTTTCCAAAACCCCAGGATGTTTTAACTCGTCGAGGTTAGCGCAGCCAGTACAAAACATCACCGTAGCGATTTCTGCAATTAAAACCTCAGCTAGAACACCTGCTGCTGATTCCGATGCTGCGGCTGCTTGCAGAAACGGCCGCGCCAGCCCCGCCACATCCGCGCCGAGGGCGATCGCCTTGGCTGCATCCAAGCCGTTTTGCAAGCCTCCAGAGGCAATCAGGGGAACATCCGGCGCTACGGCGCGGGTGCTGACAACGCACTCGGCTGTCGGAATTCCCCAGTCGGCAAAGGTGGCACCCAACCTGCGCTGCTTGCTGTCTTTGGCTCGCTCTCCTTCTATTTTGGCCCAAGAAGTGCCTCCGGCTCCGGCAATGTCGATCGCGCTTACCCCAGCCGATCGCAATTTCTGTGCCATTTTTCCAGAAATACCGTTGCCTACTTCTTTCGCAATCACCGGTACTGGTAATTTATCGCACAATTTAGCAATTTTTTCGAGCAGTCCTTTAAAGTTAGTATCGCCTTCGGTTTGAACGCACTCTTGCAGCGGATTGAGGTGTAAAATTAGGGCATCTGCTTCCAGAATATCGATAATTTTTTGACACTCTTCCAAACCGTAATTGTAGTTTAATTGAACCGCTCCGATATTAGCAAATAGCAGAATATCGGGAGCGCGGCGGCGCACGGCAAATGTAGCAGCAAGTTGAGGGTTTTCTACGATGATGCGCTGGGAACCGACTCCCATGGCCAGTTTGTATTCCTGAGCGACATCGGCGAGGCGATAATTAATGGTCTGCGCTAGTTCTGTGCCACCTGTCATTGAGGAAATTAGCAGGGGAGCGCCTAGTTTTTTGCCGAGAAATGTGGAGGTGAGATCGATTTGGGTGCGATCGAGTTCTGGCAAACAGCAGTGAGTAAAACGGTAGTGTTCCAGTCCGCTGGTAGTTTCGCGAAATTGTACGTCTTCTTCGAGACAGATCCTGAGGTGGTCTGCTTTGCGGGTTTCGGTTTGCGAGGGCGAGGTTAATGGCAAGTTCACAGTGGCTATTTGGGGAGAGAGTTTTGAGTTAGGAATATAGCAATTTTATTTCATTTCTGAGATTTTTTATTAACCGCAGAGAGCGCAGAGGGCGCAGAGGAGTAGAAAAGAGAGATGTTCGCAAATTCTGCTTTCTGTTGCTATATTATCCCGGAACGGTCATCGGCATTCCATTATCCGAAGGTTTCAATTTCAGCAAAAAAGGCACTGCTTTTTGCACCCATGCTTTGACTGGCGTGTAACTTGCCGCGTGTTCTCCGAAAGAGATTTCCAGCATATCGGTGTGAATTATGCCGGGATTCAAAGGAATCGCTGCCATGCCTCGCGGGAGTTCTTGGGCGAGCGATCGCGTCAATCCTTCGATCGCCCACTTAGAAGCGCAATAGGGTGCGACTTCCGGCGAAGTTGACCTTCCCCAACCCGAACTAAAGTTGACAATTATACCACTTTTTCGCGCAATCATTGCCGGGACAAAGTGGCGAATTACATTCGCGGTTCCTTTAATATTAACATCAATTACTTGAGAAAACTCTTCGCTGCTGACATTCCACAACGGCGCGGAATAATTAGTGATAGCTGCATTGTTAACCAGCAAATCTGGCGGTTGCTGCTTTGCCAGAATTTCTCTAGCCCAAGCTTTGACTTGCTCGTCGCTGGCGACATCCAAACAAGTAAAATGATGGGGCGCGCGATATTTTTGTTTGAGTTTTTCCACTGCTTCGGCAGAACGCGCACATCCTAAAACTGTGTGTCCCAATTCAATAAACTTTTCGGTCATGGCGAGACCGAGACCGCGACTGACTCCGGTAATTACAATTAATTTTGTCATAGAATTGGTGCAATTTTTAGATTAAGTAATAGAATACATATTGACGGAGCATTTAACAAATCATCCCAGGGGGAAAGCATGAAAGTAAAAGCAGCAGTTGCTCGCAGTGCCGGCCAACCTTTGACCGTTGAAACGGTCGATCTAGATGGGCCGCGAGATGGGGAGGTGCTGGTAGAAATCAAAGCGACGGGTGTTTGTCACACCGATGCTTATACTCTTTCCGGCGCCGATCCCGAGGGTTTGTTTCCGGCAATTCTCGGCCACGAGGGAGCTGGGATTGTTGCGGAAGTTGGGGCGGGAGTCACAAGTGTCAAAAAGGGCGATCGGGTAATTCCACTTTACACTCCCGAATGTCGCAACTGCTCGTATTGTTTGAGCGGCAAAACGAATCTCTGTCAAGCAATTCGCCTCACTCAAGGACAAGGCGTAATGCCCGATGGCACGAGCAGATTTTCAATTAATGGCGAGAAAATTTTCCATTACATGGGAACTTCTACCTTTGCTAATTATACAGTATTGCCAGAAATTGCCGTAGCAAAAATTCGCGATGACGCTCCCTTTGACAAAGTTTGTTTGATTGGCTGCGGCGTTACAACTGGCATCGGCGCTGTCATCAATACTGCCAAAGTAGAACCAGGTTCTAATGTAGTAGTTTTTGGTTTGGGCGGCGTGGGTTTGAATGTAATTCAAGCAGCGCGCCTGGTGGGAGCCAACATGATTGTCGGCGTAGATATGAATCCCCACAAACGAGCAATGGCGGAAAAATTCGGCATGACTCACTTCGTGAATCCCCGCGAAGTTGAGGGCGATTTAGTTCCTTATTTAGTAGATTTAACCAAAGGCGGAGCTGATTACAGTTTTGAATGTATCGGCAATGTCAATGTGATGCGCCAAGCTTTAGAATGCTGTCACAAAGGTTGGGGCGTGAGCGTGATTGTTGGGGTAGCGGGAGCAGGGCAAGAAATTAGCACCCGCCCGTTTCAATTAGTAACTGGTAGGGTGTGGAAAGGCACGGCATTTGGCGGCGCAAAGGGGCGAACTGATGTCCCGAAAATTGTTGATTGGTACATGGACGGTAAAATTGACATTGATAGTTTGGTAACTCAGGTAATGCCGATCGATCGAATCAATGAAGCTTTCGACTTAATGCACAAAGGCAAAGTAATTCGCACAGTTTTAACATTTTGAAGAAAGAAGGAAGAAGGAAGAAGGAAGAAGGAAGAAGGAAGAAGGAAGAAGCTACTCTTCCGCGCACCAGACATAACTTCCCTCTTCTCTCTTCCTCTGTGTCCTCTGCGCTCTCTGCGGTTCAAAAAACTCTAATTCACAAATGAAAAAGAATTAATATGCTCTCCGAATCCCTAAAACTGCACAAAGAACACAAAAGTTTCGATGGCAAACTCGGCTTTTACAGCCATCAATCATCCACCTGCAACAGCGAGATGAAATTCACTGTCTACCAGCCACCACAAGCCGAATCACAACCCGTACCAATCCTCTATTACTTGTCAGGATTAACCTGCACGGAAGAGAACTTTATGGCAAAAGCGGGGGCGCAACAATGGGCAGCAAAATACGGGTTAATGCTGGTGGCGCCCGACACTAGCCCCCGCAATACTGGGATTCCTGGGGAAGACGACAATTGGGATTTGGGAAGCGGCGCGGGTTTTTATGTGGATGCGACAGCCACACCTTGGAATTCTCACTATCGAATGTACAGTTATGTGGTTGATGAGTTGCCGAATTTAATCGCCGCAAACTTTCCAGGGATACGCGAAAAACAGGGAATTTTCGGTCATTCGATGGGCGGACACGGGGCTTTAATTTGCGCGTTAAAAAATGGCGTGAAGCGAAGCTATCCCGAAGGGAATCGCTATCTTTCAGTTTCGGCTTTTGCGCCTATTTGCGCGCCCGTCCGCAGCCCTTGGGGACAAAAAATATTTGGACACTACCTCGGTGGCGATAAGGAGAGTTGGAAGGCTTGGGATGCTAGCGAATTAGTCCTGGAACAGCAATACAAGCGTCCGATTTTGATTGACTGCGGTACTGATGATTCGTATCTAGCTGACGGACAATTGTTGCCGGATGTGTTCGCAGCAGCTTGTGCAAAAGTGGGACAGCCACTGACTTTAAGGATGCAGGAAGGTTACGATCACAGCTATTATTTTGTGGCTAGTTTTATGGAGGATCACATTCGCCATCATGCGGCTGCTTTGTGCAAGTAAAATAGGTTTGTAGTGACTCGGCGGTTGAAACCGCGACTACACACACTAAGTCTGCCTCCGCAGACTAAGAGTAGTAAGGACTTGAGTCCTAAAGGTTCGTAGAAGTAGAGTGCGTCAGAGAGATTTTTGCAGCAACAAATTAACAATTTCGCAACTGACGCACTCCTCGAATGGTGCGTCAGAATGGGATTTTTAGTGATGATTGATAATTGCTAAACTGACGCACCCTACAATATTAATTTAGATCGATCGCAAATACCCACTCTTTGTACTTGCTATCACGATTTTCGATAATTCCCGTCAGTTTCTCCAAAATCTTTTCAGTGATGGGTCGGTTTTTCGGCAATTGATAGTTTTCTATTCGGTTAATTGGCGTAATTTTGGCGGCGGTTCCGCACAGAAAAATCTCGTCTGCAATCAACAGTTCTGATTTGTCAACGGGTCTTTCTGTGACTTCTATTCCTAAGTCTCTGGCGATTGTTATCACGCTATCTCTGGTGATTCCTTCGAGAATATCTTGATCGAAACCGGGAGTAACTAATTTGCCGTTTCTGGCGACAAATATGTTCATTCCTGAAGCTTCGCTGACTTTTCCCTGAGTATTCATCATGATAGCTTCATCGAAGCCGGATTCTACTGCTTCGGTTTTGGCTAAGGCTGAGGTGATGTAGGCGCCGCTAATTTTACCTCTTAGTGGCAAACTGCGGTCTTCTTGGCGGTACCAAGAGCTAATTCTACAGTTGACTCCTTCTTTGGGCAAGTAGTCGGAGAGTTCTAATCCGTAGACAAAGAAGTCTGTTTCGACGTTGTGCAGTCGGGGGGCTATTCCTAAACTGGATGTGTAGATAAATGGACGGATGTAAAAAGATTTGTTGGGCTGATTTTTTTTGACAAAATCAATGATGATTTGTTGGATTTTGTCGGCGGGAATATCGCAGTGGAGGAAGCTGGCACTTTGACTTAATCTTTGACAGTGGCGGTCTAATCTAAATAGTAAGATGCGATCGCCATTTTGGGGGTCGGGAATTCCTCGCAACCCGCCTAAAACTCCGGTTCCGTAGTGCAGGGCGTGGGTGGCGATGGAGATTTTGGCGTCGGTAAATGGGAGAAATTGGTTTTGAAAGTAGGCGATGGGGAGAAAACTATCCATGATTCAAGCTGGCGATGAGTTGGGCAGTCCGCGAGGAATGGTGATTTTGGTTATATTACCATAAGTTATGCGATTTTAAATTTGGGATTTGGGATTTGGGATTTGGGATTGACTGATGAACTATGAGTTTTGAGATGGTCTGCTGTTGGATTGTTTTTTTTTGAACTGGGATGATTGTTGTGTTGCGATCGCGATTTATAAAATAATCTAAATTGCGGTCGGTTTGGTTGATAATTGTTTTGAGAAAGAGTGCGCTCGACTGCGAGCAAAAATCAAGGAAGGAGTAACTGTGGCACGTAAATGTTTCATCATTGAAATGGGGATGGGTATCGACCAGCACGGGCAGGAACCGACTGTCGCGGCGGCTAGGGCTGTACGAAATGCGATCGCCAATAATGCTCTCCTAGGCGTCTGGGAAGTGGCGGGTTTGACTGACCCCAATCAAATGATTGTGGAGGTAAAGGTGGCGGTTCCTTATCCCGAACAAGTGCGGCCCGATGATGTGTTGGCGGTGCTGCCTTTTGGTAGCAAGACTCTGATTGTCGAGCAAGGGGGGATGATTGTGCCAGGAAGGGCGATCGCCTCTCTGAATGATAAAAATGATGAAATGTTGATCGCCGTGGCTGCTGTGAGTGTTTTTGTGGAAACTGAAGATTAATTAATTGTGCCAGTTTCCACTGCTGGTAAGGTGACTGGATGCGATCGCCAACAGAATGCAAATAGTGCGATCGCTCGTTGTTGTAGCTGCGGAAATCGTCCTACTAAACCAAAATAAATTGAGCTTAATTTATTATAACTGAGATCTTGCACCATTCTCAATAAGGCTTTTATGAACAGGCCGGACAGCCTGTTCCACAAGAAATTCACTCTTTGTGGAACAGGCCGGACAGCCTGTTGCTGACAATGGTGCAAGATGTGAGTTATAACCTAATTACTTTTGATAGCAGCTTTCTGAGATAAAGTAATTGGGGCTAATATCTGGGAATCTTTTTGAGCGGGTACTGCTTGCCGCCACGCTTTAATGCCGCCTGAAAGAACAACAACATTTAGGCTAATATCCTGAATCTTATTAGTCTCCTTTCCCGGAGTGCCTTGGGAATATTGATCGACTTTTGCCAACTGTTGGTATGCTTTAATCGATCGCCCTCCTCTGGCACAATAAAGTACAACTATTGGCTGAGGTCGATCGTCTTTAACCTGAGCTTTGACAAGGGCTTTAACCTGTTTGGCCCCGAGCCCCATCTCAATATCGATTAGGGGAACCAGCGGACTTTCAGCGATCCGATCTTCCGCGTATTCTTCCGGCGATCGTACATCTATCAAAATCACCGATTTCAACTTACCTTGCTGCAATTCAGCAACAGTTACTTGTTTGGTATTTAAACTGGCGATAAAAGTTGGAATATCCATGTGATTATATAGGGAAAATGCACTCAAAGAACCGAGACTAATTAATATCAAAACCATAATTACCCGCAACGGGCGAGAATTGAGATTAATACTTTGTTTGAAATTGAGATTTAGCATTTTGCATCATCCTTGAAAATGGATAGAACATTTGTCCGACATATCCAGCAGGTATAGAATCAGAAATGCCATATCGTTCGGGCATTTTTTTGCTGGCATATACATAGTACCAAATAGCAAATCTAAAAGTGGCAACTGAACGGCAAAATTCTTGTTATGAATTTTGGGACTTTTACTGTGATGCCAGTGATGGAATTCCGGGGTGGCGACGAACCACTTGAGCGGGCCAAATTTGATGGTAATGTTAGCATGAATTAAAAATGCGATCGCCGCCGAATAAAGAGCATAAATCGCAAAAGTTTCCTTAGTAAATCCCAACCAGTAAAGAGGCATCATTTTGCAAATCTGAGTAAAGAGTTGCTCGCAGGGATGCACCCGCACTGCTGCCAACCAGTCCATGCGTTCGATGCTGTGATGGACTGCATGAAATTGCCAAAGCCACGGTACTTCATGCAGCAGTCGGTGAGCGATGTAATATGCCAGATCGGAAATTACAATTGCTTCTGCAAACTGCAACCAGATAGGTTGAGAGGCTATTTCACTTTGCAATTCCGGGTTGAATAAATCAGTCATCAGCGACAAGGTTACAGCCACAACAATAGCGCCCGATCGACCAATAAAGTGACCTGTAAAAAAATAGGTAGCATCGGTTTTCCAGCCGCGACGAAAGACTTTTTGATTGTGTAAAGCAAAGATTCTTTCTAGGGGAATGAAGATGCAGGCTAAGATGACGAAACCTTTGATAATTTCAGGTGACATGAGATTCTGATTAATGTCGATATTTACTTAGGTACTTCACTGCTACCAGCAGCGCAGACAGGAACACCATTCTGAAGGATCGGATTAGGTGGTTGGGTTTTCCCAGGAGAATTTGCTTGACACAGAATGGATACAGTAGTGCTTTCATAGTTATATGCTGCGGAACTAGGTACTAAGAATACAGCCCCCACATGGCTAAGAAGACTGTGTTTTTCGTTGCGAGATCCCGCATAACTAAATGCAGCATTTTTCGTAGCGCCGATCGAATAGTTATAGTTGGTTGTCTGAGTTTTAATGCCGATGCCCAAGGCAGTAATGGAATTAGAAAATGCACCTTTATCTGCAAAATAAGCTTGTTGGGCACGGTTCATTGAGCCAACATATTGCTTAGCTTCTGACTGCATCGCTTTATTGCCACAATGCAGAAAAGAAGGGAGGGCGATATGAGCAAGTATCCCAATAATTATCACAACCACAAAAAAGTCAATAATGCGTGAAGTTCCTTCACCAGATTTATATTCATTTATGGAACGCAAATCTGGCTGATAAGTTTTTGCCACAGATTTAAGGTTTTTTATCGGCCGCAAATCTTGCCGATCGACTGTTGTGACAGATTTAGGTTCTTTGAGAGGTTGCAAATCTTGTCGATCGACTTTAGCGACAGATTTAGGTTCTTTGAGAGGTTGCAAATTTGTGCGATCGACTTTAGCGACAGATTGAGGTTCTTTGATGGGTTGCAAATTTGTGCGATCGACTTTAGCGACAGATTGAGGTTCTTTGATGGGTTGCAAATTTGTGCGATCGACTTTGGCGACAGATTTAGGTTCTTGGATGGGTTGCAAATTTGTGCGATCGACTTTGGCGACAGATTTAGGTTCTGTGAGGGGCCGATCGGGTTGATAAGTTTTTGCCAAAAATTTCGATTGTTCGTTGATTTGATTGAGTTCAGGCTTTTCTTTGAGTTGCATACTTGTTCTCCAAATATTTTACGTGAACGGTTTTTAGACGATGATTCTTCTGATGAGATGTGCGATATTTGACTGTCAGGTAACGCCTCTTAATTTACCTAACCACTTGACTACCAGCAGCGCAGACAGGAACATCATTCTGAAGGATAGGATTAGCTGGTTGGATATTCCCAGGAGAATTTGCTTGACACAGCATGGATACAGTAGTCTTTGTACTGTTAGCTTCTGGGGAAACAGGTACTAAAAATACAGCCCCGACATAGCTACGAAGATTATTGCTGCGGGCTACCCCATAACTAAAAGCAGCATTTTTGGTAGCTATGGCTGAATAGTTATAGTTGATTGTCTGAGTTTCAATGCCGAGGTCCAGGGCAGTAATGGAATTAGAAAATGCGCCATTTTCTGCGTATTTTGCTTGTTGGGCGCGGTTCATTGAGCCAAGATATGCCTTAGCTTCTGACTGCTTCACGTTAGTACACCAGCTGCCACGATAACAGATAAAAGAGGGCAGGGCAATCGCAGAAAGTATCCCAATAATTATCACAACCATAAAAAACTCAATAATCCGTAAAGTTCCTCCACTTTTTATGGGTCGATCGGATTGATAATTTTTTGCCAAAAATTTCGCTTCTTCCGATTTTTGGTTGATTTGATTTAGTTCAGGCTGTTCTTTGAGGGGCATACTTGTTCTCCAAATGTTTTACACCAGAGGTTTTCAGACAACGATCCGTTTGAGGAGATGTGCGATATTCGGCTTTGAAGTAGCGCCTCTTTGACTTTCGATCGAGGATTTGCCAACCTGGGGGATCGCACTTTCTACCGTATTTCCATTAAATCAGATGACTATTTGAGAACATGAGTGAGTTCTCATCGACTTCTCATCGACTTTTTTGGGAGTTACGCAATTGTCACAACTGGTAAGGTGCTCTACTTTCCCGAAACGCTGAACAATCGTTTAAGAAACTCATCTGACGCACCCTACAATTGAATTTTACCGATGCCCGTTGTTCCAGTCCTGTTTTCATTATGTCTTAAACGAACTGGCATTCAATACTAAAACAGACTATAATTTAAAAGATGATTAGAGGCACGGTGAGTTATGGCAGTGCAATTGCTCAAAAAACTGTTCACAGTCGAAGAATATCATCTGATGGGTAAAGCTGGTATTCTTTCAAAGGACGATCGCATAGAACTCATAGAAGGAGAACTTGTACAAATGGCAGCAATTGGAACTCGTCACGCTTCTTCTGTGAGACGCTTAGCCAGACTATGCAGTCAAATTCCCGAAAACCTCGCTATTTTTGACGTACAAAATCCCGTGCAGTTAAGCGAACGAACCGAGCCGCAACCGGATGTGATATTGCTAACACCTCGTGCTGATTACTATTCAACTGCACATCCCACACCATCGGAAGTTTTATTACTAATAGAAGTAGCTGACAGTTCAATAGACTATGACAAAGATGTGAAAATTCCTATTTATGCTCGATCGGGAATTCAAGAAGTATGGATTGTCAATTTACCAGAAAACTGTTTAGAAGTTTACCGTCAGCCAACTGCTAACGGTTATAGTTTAACGTTAAGATTTTGGCGAGGCGAGGAAGTTTCGCCACTGACATTTCCAGAATTGCAAGTTAGCGTTGATTTTGTATTGGGATAAATCAGGATTCATAGGTGTCAACTTAAGCTTGAAACTCCTGGTATCTCTCGCTTTTACCTAAGTCTAGATCCCCCTAAATCCCCCTTAAGAAGGGGGACTTAAAGAGCGCTTCCAGTCCCCCCCTTCTTAAGGGGGGCTAGGGGGGATCTAGATTTAATAGTCAAACAACAGTCTATGACTGGGTTTGACGTTAAGTTGACACCAACGATCGGGATTATTTGCCATTTAGCCGATCGCGAAAATATTCCCCATACAAGCGGCATCTGGGAGTACAATTATTTCCCTCCAACTTCACCAACCCCATACTATTTAACTTAAACCCTAATTCAGACTTCAATCGCACAGGCTGGGAAACACTCGCCACCTCTCTCATCGCCTCCATCAATTCCGCATATTTCTCTAAATTCCACAAATGCCGCCGCAAATGATCGCTGTAAATTCCGGCTTCAGTTGCCGATTCTTGCACTAACCGATCTAAAGTCACATCTTGACGGGAAATATGATACATTCCCAGCCGCACTAAATAAGGATTTCCGCCCACTAACCCCATCAATTTTGCAACTTCCGCCTCACTCCAATTCAATCCGTGGCGCCTTGCCAAATCTTGCACTTGCTGTAAATTAAACTCCGGAATTTCGATCGGCAATCCTACATTAAACGGCGATTTATTCACGTCTAGCGGGATATATACTTCCGTAGAATGCACCACAATCAAGCGAAACTTTTTCCAGATATCACGGCGTTTCGCTTCTTCGTGCAAAGCGCGCAACAATCCAAAAAAATCATCGGCAATTTCCGGCGATTCAAACAGGCGATCGCACTCATCCAAACCCAAAGTCAAAGGCGGTGACGATTCCGACAGCAAATACTGTTCAAAGTAAGCTTTACAGCACTGATTGCTACCAATTAAGTCTGCTAATTCCCAGCACTTCGGCAACTGTTCCAGCATTCCCAACTCTTGACCGACGCTAGCACAAAACCACTGCAAAAATGTATCTGAATTAGCGAAAACTCTCCTATTTGCTAGCTGAAAACTCAGCGCCACCGTGCGAGAACCTTGCTCTTCTGCATGATGCAAAATCCTCGCCATTAAAGAAGTTTTGCCCATCTGTCTGGGAGCTTTAATGCGGATCAGCGCTCCCGGCTGGCCAATGGTTTCATAACACCGAGATTCGATAGGAGGGCGATCGATATAAAACCGAGAAGCTAAATCTACTTGTCCTCCCGGCAATTCGGGCGCTGCTGCTGGCAACGGTTGAATTATTGACTGTTTTGTGTTAGCGATCTGGCTAAAATTTACCGCTAATTCACGATCGGGATTTAAGGATGTGCGGCCTTCTTTAATTACCATCAAAATTTCTGAAATTAAATTTGATGAGTCGCCGACACATCGCCAATGCCAGAGCTGAATCCCTGCTAAATAGTGCAGTAAATCGAAAGAAAATGGTGAATTTAATTCAATGCAAATCGGTAAAATCGCTGGTTTATGAGGAGTTAAATTGTGCAATTCTTGGGCTAGTTGCACTTGTTCCAATATCATTTCGCTAGCAGCCGATTCGGGGGAAATCAGCAATAGTAAATAATCGCAAAGCTTTAAATATGAGTTATCTTTGCTGCTGTTTTTGTTAACTAAAAATACTTCGTGGCTGGCCGCAGTGAAAGCTTGGTGCAATTGCTGAACCAGGGTGTTGTTTGGAGTGGATTGGGCGATCGCAATTTTTGCAGATTTTGACAAAACGCGATCGGGCGGCGATTCCAGCTCAAAATCGGCTATATCGCGCCATTCCTGCCCCAATCCGCGACAAATTTCGATGAAATTGGCATAATCCACAGGTTTGCCATTCAGGAAGTGACTGACAGTAGATTGGGCTATCCCTAAATCCTCAGCCAAAATTTTCTGACTGGGAAAGCCGTTGCGGAGGAGGCAGGATTTAACTGCGGGAATGGACTGGAGACGCAGCCTGAGCGATCGCGGCATTGTTTATCACAATCGAGACACTGAAACCATCATAAATGCTAACCGTCCCAAAGTCGATAAAAAGTCGATGAAAAGTCGATGAATTTTCAAATAACTCACTCGCGAACTCAAATAGGCACCTGATTAGATGAGAAATAACAAGGTTGGATCGCATCAAAAGGAGGTAAAAGTATTGTGTATTCTATCCTAATTTGGTCGCTGGCATCAGCCACTAATCGATCGCCTTTTGCATTCACACCGCCGATGTTTTGGTTGACAGTCGGAATTGTGCTGAGTGCGATCGATTTATTCATCCAAAAAACTCAGCCCCAAAGATACAGATTTTACGTGCTGATGATGGGGGTTGCTGCTTTAATTTCATCTTTTGTTTTGTGGAGAGGATCCGTAACATTTCAGTTTAGTTGGGCGAATGTAATGTATGAAGATTTTGACTGGCAGATATTCTACTGGATGGGAATCTCTCTCGCCTTGAGTATATGGATTCGACCGATTTTCATTGTTCGCAAAAAGTTTGTGATTCCCGAAGCAACCGAAGCGACAACTATCTCCGAAATTTTCCCGGGAGAAACCGGAATGGTGATTTATGAAGGTGCTTCTTGGAAAGCGCGCAATGAAGATTCCCAAGGAATCGCGCCCAAACAAAAAGTTTACGTTTTGCGCCGCGAAGGAAACACGTTGATTGTTGTACCTGACCAATTAATTCACGTCAATAGCTAAATCTTGGGTTGTTACTTCTTTTATTAGACGGCGATTGAAATCGCTTCTACACGAACAAAGTCCGCCTTCGCGGACTAAGAAATCACTATTAACTGTCAACTGTCAACTGTCAACTGTCAACTGTTTAGGAGATTCACGATGTATCAGTATTTTTTGACCGTGTTTTTTGCGATCGCAGGTGTATCCTTAGCCAGCAGCGTTAAAATTGTGCGTCAAGGAGATGAAGCCTTAGTTGAGATTTTCGGAAAGTACGATCGCAAAAAACTCGAACCGGGTTTGACATTTCTGATTCCGTTTGTCGAAACAGTCGCCTACAAACAAACTCTGCGCGAGCAAATTTTAAGACTGCCACCGCAACAATGCACAACTGGCGATCGCGTTTCCGTCACCGTTGAATTTATTGTCTACTGGCGAGTAATTGACTTAGAAAAAGCTTCCTACAAGGTGCAGAATCTCAAGGAAGCCATGTTCAATATGCTGATTCTTTCGATTCGGACTCACATTGCTAAATTAACTGTAGAGGAACTTTACACGGCTCGCAATTTACTCAATAATGCTTTAGTGGAGGAGTTGGATACAACCACCGATCCTTGGGGTGTGAAGTTTACGAGGGTGGAATTGCGCGATTTTGCGATCGGTACTAAAGTGATTCAGCCAACATCCCTAGATAGAAAAGAAGCACAAAAGCTGCGAGCTTAGGGATTAGTATTACCTTCTTTTCCTCGTTACCATGCTCTGCCTGGTAACGCAGATGCTTTGGCTCTGCCTCGCTGAATTTATACCATTTTTCTAAAATCGTGCAACACTCGAAGCCCCCCCCCTAGCCCCCCTTTGCCAAGGGGGGGGACAAGAATACTGTTATTTCGTTTAAAATTGGTATTAATTCGCCTTGTATTTACCATTTAAGGAGACAAAACCATGACTAAGAATCAAGAATCTATTGTTGATAAGGGAGCTTATGGCGGTTGCAGATTCTTATGCAGATTCTTATTCCTTATAATCTGTGTTGGAGTGGCTAACATGATTATTTTGCCAATTTTTCTGGGTGTTACTACTAAAAACAAGCAATCGGAAGCGAAAAGAATTGTCAGCATAATGAACAAAAACCAGCAGTCTTATTATGCAGAAAAAAGTGTTTTTAGCCCTTCTGTTGATGCTTTAGCAATTGGCATTAAAACCGAGACAACAAATTACAAATATTCAGTTCGCGCCACTAAGAAAGCAGCATTTAGTTATGGAGTATCCAAGCAGCCAGAACTTAAAAGTTCTGTCGGCGGTGTCTTTGTAGTGCCTGCTAAAGAAGTTGTTCCCAATGCTGCTAAAGATGAAATCAAAACAATATCCATATTGTGCAAAGCTGATAATCGCAGTACATTTAAACCAGCGGAACCCACCTATGAAAATGGTAAAATTGCTTGCGGTGAAGGCACAACAGAAGTGACAAAATAATTTAACTAAAGGCAAGCTTATGACAGTCGATTACCAATACCAAATCGGCGGCAGTCTCCCGCAAGATGCGCCTACTTATGTAGTGCGACAAGCTGACTCGGAACTTTATCAAGCCCTGAAAGCGGGAGAGTTTTGTTACGTGCTCAATTCCCGACAAATGGGTAAATCTAGTTTGCTGGTGCGTACCGTACAAAAGCTCTCGGCCGATCGCATTGCTTGTGCTACGATCGACCTTTCGGACATTGGCAGCCAGCAAGTCTCCCTCGATAAGTGGTACGGGGGCGTCGCTTACAAGCTTTTGTGCAGTTTCAACCTGTTTGATGCAGCCGAGTTTATGGCTTGGTGGCGGGAGAGAGAGTTGATGCCGCCCGTGCAGCGTTTAGGAGAGTTAATTGAGGAGTTGCTGCTGGTTAAAATCACTCAAAATATTGTCATTTTTATTGATGAAATTGATAGCGTTCTCAGTTTCAAAGAATCGCTGGATGATTTTTTTGCCTTGATTCGTTCTTGCTACAACAAACGCGCTCACAAGTCAGAATACCAGCGGTTGACATTTGCTTTGCTGGGAGTTGCTACGCCGTCTGATTTAATTAGCGATGCCACTCGCACACCGTTTAATATTGGTCGAGCTATTGAACTTCAGGGTTTTAAATTACACGAATCTGGGTCTTTAGTCAAGGGGTTTGAGGGTAAATTTGACAATTATCAAGAAGTTTTACAAGAGATTTTGGAGTGGACTGGAGGACAGCCGTTTCTGACTCAAAAACTGTGTAAGCTGATAGTTCAAGGGCAGGAATTAGCAAGAAGGACTAAAGTCCTCACTACGAACCGATTGTTGATTGGGGAAATAGTACAATCTCAGATTATTGATAATTGGGAAGCTGCTGATGAGCCAGTGCATTTGAAGACAATTCGCGATCGCCTTCTCAGCAATCAGCACCGCGCTAGTAGGTTATTAGGATTATATCAAAAAATATTGGCACTCTCAGAACCCCCCGACTGTAGGGGCGGTGCCCCCGTGCCCGCCCTTGCAGGGGGAATCAGCGCTGATGACTCTCCCGAACAAACTGAATTGCGACTCAGCGGATTAGTAGTCAAACGAGGCGGAAAATTAACGGTAAACAACCGCATTTATGCATCGATATTCAACCAAAATTGGGTAGAAAAAGCACTAGGAGATTTGCGGCCATACGCCGAATCACTAACAGCATGGATTGCCTCAGATTGTCAAGATGAATCTCGATTATTGCGCGGTCAAGCATTGCAAGATGCGCGAGAATGGGCTGCTGGTAAAAGTTTGAGTAGCCAAGATTATCAATTTTTAGCTGCTAGCCAAGAGGCGGAATTTGCCCAATTGCGCGATCGCGAACAGCAAACTCAAGCAGAAATAGAGCTATTGCGCCGGGAAAATCAGTTATTAGAAAAACTATCCGCCGAGCAAAAACTTAGAAAACTTACTCAAATTAAACTCTGGCGTGAAGAACGACTGAAAGTACAAATTTTTACGGTAAGTTCAATATTCATGATTTCTATCTTAATTGCTGCTTTTTGGATCAAACCGTCAATTGAGGAAAGAAATAACAAAATCCTGACTCTCAGTTTGTTTTCCGAAACTCTATTTGCAGCGGGCAAGAAATCGGAAGCTTTAATCGAAAGCATTAAAGCAGTCAGAGAAATGCAGCGCTCGCTGGGAGTTGCATCAGATATCCAAGTCCGGGTTTTAACGGCTCTGGAGCAAGCAGTTTACAGTTTTAATAAACGCCTAATTTTTCCCGGTTCAACTACTAAATTAATCTCGATTACTTTTAGCCCAGACAGTCAAATGCTGTTAACAGTTAGCGACGATCGCACTCTTAAAATTTGGCACAGAAACGGGAAGTTAAAAGCTGTTTTGAATGGTCACACCGATCGAATTATCAATGTGACTTTTAGTCCAGACAGTCAGAGGCTGGCATCAGTTGGCGAGGATAATACAGTTAAACTTTGGCAAGTGGACGGCAAGTTGATTCAAACTTTTAAAGTAGATAGCGGCAAAGTGACTGGTGTTAGCTTTACCCAAAACGACAGAATAATTGCCTTAGTAATTAATGAGGGAAATGCGCTCCTGCAAAACTTGAACGATCGCAAAATAGTGAGGCCGATCCAAGATAAATGTTTTGTAACAAACGTTAGTTGCAGCCGTGACGGAAAAATACTTGCTTCAGTTTGTTCTGATGGAACAGTTAAACTTGCGGATTTGACAAATATTTTGGCAAACTTGTCTTCGCAGCAGGCTAAGGAAGTTAGCATTGCAGGTAATTTACTGGCAAATTTAAAGGTAGAGAAGGATACAATTATGAGTACAAGTTTTAGTTTTGATGGCACAATGCTCGCAATCGCAGGTACTGGTTCAAATGCGACAATCTGGAGCAAAGATGGTAAACTCCTGAGTATCTTAAAACATCCCAGTCAAGTCACAAATGTCACTTTTAGTCCCGACGGTCAAATGTTACTATCTGCAAGCAAAGATAAAATGTTGAGACTCTGGAAAATTGATGGCAGGGCAGGCACGGGGGCACTGCCCCTACACACTTTAACAGGTAATACGGCTGCTGTTTGGAGTGCGATTTTTAGTCCTGATGGTAAGGCGATCGCTAGTGCGAGTGCTGATGGTACGGTGATACTGTGGAATCTGAATATTGATGATTTGTTGGTGCGGGGCTGCAATGTCGCCCGCAATTATTTTCAGACAAATGCGATCGCCAATTCCAGCAATCGCCACCTCTGCGACGGGATTGAAAGTCGCTCAGACAGTAGATTTTAGATTTTAGATTTACTCTTATGAATCGGATTTTTGTGTAAGTCTTGATATGCTTAAATTAAGTAGCAGCTAATAAATAATAGGTCAGGGCGATCGGTGTATTCAAGTCTAGAGCAAAAGTACCAGCGCTTGCAAACACAGTTAACGGGCGGTGTCATCGCCCTTGGCGGCATTTTCTGCACGGGTACTCTCTGGTATTGGCAGATCGAAAAATGGACTCTGCTCGATGCCGCTTACATGACAGTATTTACGTTAGCAACTGTGGGCTACGGCGAAATTCATCCCCTCGGAAGACGCGGGCGAATGTTTACCATGTGCCTGATTTTGATGGGCGTAATTGGTATTGGTTTTATTGTCAACCGCTTTACAGAAGCGCTGATTCAAGGATATTTTCAAGAAGGAGCAAGAATTAGGCAACAGCGGCGTTTGGTGGATTCTTTGATCGAACATTACATTCTCTGCGGTTTTGGGCGCACGGGGCGACAAATTGCCTTGGAATTTCAGGCAGAAAATATTCCTTTTGTGGTGGTAGATTCGGCGCTACAGTCGGTTCAGGCAGCTTTGGGGCTGGGGTACACAGCGGTGCAGGGAGACGCAACACTTGATGAAATTTTGTTGAATGTGGGGATCGATCGCGCAATTTGCATAGTAGCAGCTTTGCCGTCGGATGCTGAGAATTTGTACACTGTGCTGTCAGCGAAAACTCTGAATCCGAAGGTACGGGCGATCGCCCGCGCCACCACAGAAGAAGCCGTAAAGAAGTTACAGCGGGGCGGCGCCGATGCCGTCGTATCCCCCTACATTACTGGCGGCAAACGGATGGCAGCGGCTGCTTTGCGCCCTCAGGTGATGGATTTTTTAGACGGCGTATTGACGGGCACTGATAGTTCTTTTTATATGGAAGAATTTCTGGTAGATCCCAATAGTTGTGTCTACGTCGGAGAAACTTTGAGAAATGCCAAATTGCGATCGCAATCCGGGGCGTTAGTGTTAGCAATTCGACGGGCGGTTGGGACTTTGATTGTCGGGCCAACTGGAGAAACTGCGATCGAAGGAGGAGATATGCTAATTTGTTTGGGCACCGCCGAACAATTGCGCGCCCTGAATCAAATCCTCAGTCCCCTAAGTTTTCGCATCCCCCGCCCTCCGAATTAAATTGAAGAAGGACTAAAGTCCTCACTACAAACGGTTCATGAGGTTTGTAGTGAGGACTTTAGTCCTTTCTTTTTTGCTTCTTGCTTCTTGCTTATTTTTATCCTCAGCGAAGCCGAAGCGATTCTTCTTCCTGATGACAACTAACAACGGTATTTTTACAGACATTACTGGCTGCCATTTTCAGTTTGATTCTACGGTATTTTTACCAAGAAGAATGGGTTTAAAGCCTCCTCCTTCGAGGGGGAAATAAAACAAAATTATTCACTGTTTTAATCCTCGGACTTATAGGTAGAGGTCGCTCTCAACTGTCAACTGTCAACTGTCAACTGTTGAAAGACATTTTTGTCGAGTTTCTGTAAAGTTTTATCAAAACTACAGTCATGCCAAGTGCGATCGCGATTAATACTTGATTGAGTCATATCAATTCCATTACCATCAGAATTATTCATCTCTCTCTTCTCGGACTCTGTGTCCTCTGCGTTCTCTGCGGTAAATCATTCCCATACAACCGCAATTGATATTATGGGCGATCGTATTTTATTGGGGCAAATTTCCGTGTTTTTAATAACTTTGGTCGCCAAAATTGGTTTAGTCAATCAATTACACAAGGAATTAATCAGGACTAAAGTCCTTACTACAAACCTAATTAATGGTTAAATTTATTGCTTTAGTTTCGCAAAAATTCTGAAACCCAAAGCCGATGGCGGGATTTGAACCCGCGACCGATCGATTACGAATCGATTACTCTACCACTGAGCTACATCGGCAAGACGATTATGAATTATAGCACAAATTCAACAAAAAAGCAATGAGCTGTAGAATTTCCTGAAAAACTCCACAACCCAAAACTCAGAACTTCTTAAACGGCAAGTTCTCCGTCTGTTGAGCCACCTCGGGCACCGGAATAAACCAATCCCCGCTGCATATCCAGCGTCAGCATCGTACCGTCCCGAATTACCCGCATGGCATTCTCCACACCCACCATCACCGGCACGCCCAAACGCAAACCGATAATCGCCGCGTGAGAAGTCAAACTTTCCTCCTCCGTTACCACACCGGCTGCTTTGCGAATCATCTCCACAAACTCGGCGCTGGTGCGTTCTACTACTAAAATGTCTCCTGCGTGGAAATTGGCTACATCCGCAGCAGTACGAGCAACTCTGGCCATGCCGCTCACAGATCCCAAACCGACACCGGTACCTTTACCTAAAACGGCTGTGACTACCTCAATTTTGATCAAATCCGTCGAGCCGGCAACCCCTTGCTGAGTACCGGCAGTCATCACTACTAAATCTCCGTCGCACAGGAACTCTTTTTCTTGGGCGACATTAATGGCAGATTGAAATGTCTGGCCTGTTGAGGGTAAATCCAGCACCAGTAATGGTTTGACTCCCCAGACTAATTGCAGTTGTCGGGCTACGTCTACGTGGGGAGTAACGGCCAAAATCGGTGTTTTGGGTCGGAACTTCGAGACGTTGCGGGCTGTAGCGCCGGTTTTGGTCAGCGTCATGATGGCCGCTGCGTTTAACTGTTCGGAGATTTGGCTGACTGCTTGGCTGATGCCGTTGGTGATCGATCGACCAACATCTTCTACATTTCTAATATTGCCCCTAATTCCTTCCCTCTCGATGCGGACGGCAATTCTCGCCATCGTCGCCACCGCTTCGACGGCAAATTTGCCGACAGCGGTTTCATTGGAAAGCATTACCGCATCGGTTCCGTCGAGAATGGCGTTGGCTACGTCGGAAATCTCGGCGCGGGTAGGACGGGGATTGCTGACCATGCTGTCGAGCATCTGGGTAGCGGTAATCACCGGAATCCCCATGCGGTTGGAAGTCGCAATCAAGCGCTTTTGCAAAATCGGCACGTCTTCGGCGGGCAGTTCCACGCCCAAATCGCCCCGGGCGACCATCACGCCGTTGCAAAGGGCGAGAATTTGTTCCATTTGTTCGATCGCCTCGTGCTTTTCGATCTTAGCAATTACCGGTACTTGCTTGCCCGCACTGGCAATCAGTTCTTTAATTTCCAGCATATCCTGGGGATTCCGCACGAAGCTGAGGGCTACCCAATCGACACCTTGGTCGAGGCCGAACATTAAATCTTTGCGGTCTTTATCCGTGAGCGCTTTAATTGACAGGTATACGCCCGGAAAATTCACGCCTTTGTTGTTGGAAAGCGGGCCGCCGACAACGACGCGACAGTACAATTCGCGGGAATTGCGGTCTACTTTTTCGACGCGCATTTCGACTTTCCCGTCGTCTAGTAGAATCACTGCGCCCTCTGGAACTTCGTCTGCTAGGGGTTCGTAGGTGACGGAGGAAATCAGCTCGGTTCCAGGTACCGGGCGGCTGGTTAAAATGAATGGATCGCCGTTTTTGACAACTATAGAGCCTGTTTCAAAGCGCCCCAAACGAATTTTTGGGCCTTGAAGGTCTTGGAGGATGGCGACCGGCTGGTTGAGTTCAAAGGACGTTTGTCTGATTAAGCGAATGCTGCGCTGGTGGTCATCTTCTGTTCCGTGGGAAAAGTTGAGCCGCAAAGTTGTGGCACCAGCTTCTATGAGGTTGCGGAGCACTTCTGGGTCGGATGTTGCTGGGCCAATGGTGGCTACAATTTTGGTTCGGCGTAGGGCTTTTGGCAGTTGCATGAATTGAGATGGGGTGGCTGGAGGATTTCTTCTTTAAATTTCGGCTAACTTTTCATCTTTCAGTACAAGCAATGACGCTAGTCTCAAGTCTTAAAAATTTTGATAGTCGTCAAAACAGCAGGCATTGACCAATATATAGAATATCTGACTTTTTACCGATCGGTAATCTTTTCTTGGCGATCGGCTTTTGTGAAATTATTTCCGCTCCCAGGGTTGACATAAATACAGATATACCCATTTATTAGAATTGGGCTGCTTTGCTATGCGGCTAATCGAGGATTGGGATCGTTTCACAGCAGCAATACTTGGCTTGTTGTGCAGAGGCTAGTGTCGGGCGATCGGACTCTGTTTTTTCACGAAACTTTACTATTGGCAGACTTGTATCTTATACTACGCAAGTGTGAAATATTAAGGAGTGTTAACAAAGATGTCGGAGGCAGGACGGCCGCTGACAGTGCCGAAAGAGTTTCTGAGTCCTCCGGGTGACTTCAATCCGACGCTGCTGTTGTTTTTGAGTGCATTAGCGACGATCGCGATTTCCTTTGTGGGTTACTGGTACGGAGACTGGCCGGATTGGTGTTGTTTTTCCCTGAACGTGCTGGCGTTGCACATGGCTGGAACCGTGATTCACGATGCGTCTCACTATGCGGCGCACCGCGATCGTACAATTAACGCTATTTTGGGACACGGTAGCGCGCTGATGTTGGGCTTTGCTTTCCCGGTATTTACGCGGGTACATATGCAGCATCACGCCCACGTTAATGACCCAGATAACGATCCAGACCATTACGTTTCTACTGGTGGGCCTCTGTGGTTAATTGCTGCGAGGTTTTTTTACCACGAGATTTTCTTCTTTAAGCGCAAACTGTGGCGGAAATACGAACTTTGGGAATGGTTTTTCAGCCGTTTGTTTGTGATCGGAGTGGTTTATCTCTCAATTCAATACGACCATTTAGGTTATGTGCTGAACTTTTGGTTTTCTCCTGCTTTGGTAGTGGGATTAGCCTTGGGGTTATTTTTTGATTATTTGCCGCACCGTCCGTTTCACGAGCGCGATCGCTGGAAAAATGCCAGAGTATATCCTAGTCCAATTCTGAATATTTTAATTTTGGGACAGAACTATCATTTGATCCATCACTTGTGGCCTTCAATTCCTTGGTACAATTACAAGCCAGCCTACGAAGCTGTGAAGCCGCTGTTAGATGAAAAGGGTTCTCCTCAAAGTCTGGGAATATTGGAAGGTAAAAAGGACTTTTGGAGTTTTATATATGACATCTTTTTAGGGATTAGGCTGCATCACAAGAAAGCCACTGATTGACAAAAAATCCGGTTTCTTCGAGAAGCCGGTTTTTTTATGTTTTTTATCTAAGCCAATCCCCACCAGAAAAGGTAAGCTAAAATAAATATATAGCCTTTCTCAAAAAGATGAGGTATAACAGACAGTTTGCAAAACCAGTAAACTCAGAGGGCTCGCATCCCAACAACGTCCGCGAATCTTTCTGATAACCGCTATATCGGCTGGAGAAGCCTATTTCAAATCAGCCGATCGCAACTGCCATGACCCAAATTACTCTCAACCGCCTCAAATTCTTGACAAATTGCCAAAGCTTCTGCTTGATATTCTGTATCATTTGCCATTTCTGAAAAGTCGGCATAAATCACTCGATCTGGCTTGAGACTTGCTAAATGTTGATGTTCGCTATTTTGATCGATTACCTCAGCACCGTAGGCAATACAAGCCAGAATATCATCTCGCTCTATACTTGGATACTGCTGAATAATTGATTCGATAGTTGCTCCGCTAGCTAGGCAATCTAAAATCAGGGAAACCCTGATGCGATGTCCCCGTATACTGGGCTTGCCAAAACATATATTCGGATCGGTCGAAATCCGAGATAATAGATTTGTTCTGTTCATAAAACATTCTCCTCTACTCCTCTACTAAGGAGGGCACAAAAGATTTGCCTCTTCTAATATCGTTTCCGGTTGGATCGGAATGATTTAACCGCAGAGAACACAGAGAACACAGAGAAAGGGAAGAGAGAGATATATACAGGACGATGTTAACGGATTTGATATAACTCAGTTAAAAATAAACCCACCAGCCATGGTGGGTTTACTCTTGAATGAATCAAAAAGTGATTTTATTATTTTTCCGCAGCAACCGCAACGGCTAAATTCCAATCGGGCCGCAAATTTTGAGCTCCACGCAAATAAGGATGATAAATTTCGCGGTGTGCGGGCCAATTGACGTGAATTAAAAAGCGGATGCAGCGTTCTAAAGCACCCTTCACGTGCATTTGCTGCACGTCCAACAAAGGTACATTACACCACCGGGAGCGTTCGCGGGCGATCGCAGCCGGAAAGACAGCATCCAAATCGCGGGTAACAGAAAACGTAACACTAATTATTAATTCCGGATCTAAATTATTTCTTGTTTCTAATTCATCTAACAGTTCTCTCACCGCTTCTCGAATTGCTTCTACCGAATTATCGCTGGCAGTTGTTGCCCCGCGAATCGCCCGCACTTGCCAATCCACGCAAATATTCTCCATTTTTTATCAGTTGTCAGTTGCTA
Organism: Microcoleus sp. CAWBG27; assembly: GCF_020883145.1. Lineage (NCBI taxonomy): Bacteria > Bacillati > Cyanobacteriota > Cyanophyceae > Oscillatoriales > Microcoleaceae > Microcoleus > Microcoleus sp. CAWBG27. The sequence continues at coordinate 10,644 of NZ_JAHREU010000048.1, read as the reverse complement.
GTTGTCAGTTGCTAGTTGTCAGTTGTTAGTTGTTAGTTGCAATTACCAATTACTAATTACCACTGCCAAGTGACTACTGCCAACTGCCAACTGACTATTTAATCACGGGCGATACAGCCACAACGGTAAACCGCTAGTAGACAGCTCGAATTCCAGCAAATTCTTGTAAGCCGAAAGCCCGGATGTATCCAGACTACTCCCCAAGACGCGATTTAGGAAAGGTTTTTGTTTTTCTAGAGTGCAGCATTCGGTTTTTTCGGGATCGAGGCCTGCGAGTTCGGCAGTCCAGCGGCGAGCGTCCTCTTCTGTTCCGAGTCGATCGACCAAACCCAATTCTAAGGCTTGCTGGCCGGTAAAAACCCGACCGTCGGCAAAACTTTTGACGTTTTCAACGGGGAGTTTCCGGGCTTCGGCGACGGTTTCCACGAATTGCTGGTAGCTGCTGTCGATCAAGTCTTGCAGAATTTGCTGTTCGGGCTCGGTCAATTGTCGATCGAATGCCAAGATATCTTTATAAGGCCCGGATTTAATCACTTGAAAAGAAACGCCGACTTTTTCTAGCAGCCCTTCTAGATTGTTACCCCGGATAATCACGCCAATGCTGCCGGTAATTGTACCGGGATTGGCAACAATATGTTGAGCTCCCATGCCGATGTAAACTCCACCGGAAGCTGAAATATTGCCAAAACTAGCGACTATTTTGATTTTTTCGCCCAAACGCTTGAGGGCGCTGTAAATTTCTTGGGAATCGCCGACAGTGCCGCCGGGGCTGTCTATCCGCAGCAGCAAGGCGGGAAATTTGCGCTCTTCAACGGTTTTGAGCGCTTCTAGAACTCGTTTGCGGGTTTCTCCGGCAATACCTCCGGTGACTTCGATACGGGCGATTTGTTTGCGGTAGCGGGGCTTGAATGGCCAAATCATGGGCAGTTTTACGAACTTGTGTAGCTAACTTATAGTGTGCCTTATCTGAAGAAAGAAGGAAGAAGGAAGAGACTCAAGAAACCGGGTTTTTTGCAGAGATTCAGGGTTTGAGGCAAATATCTAGGTGAAAAACCCGGTTTCTGGCCGCGCGATGAGACTCAAGAAACCGGGTTTTTTGCAGAGATTCAGGGTTTGAGGCAAATATCTGGGTGAAAAACCCGGTTTCTGGCAGCGCGATGAGACTCAAGAAACCGGGTTTTTTGCAGAGATTCAGGGTTTGAGGCAAATATCTGGGTGAAAAACCCGGTTTCTGGCAACGCGCGCGCGATCGCACTTAACCCACCTTCGATATATAATTGTAAAAATTGCTTAACAAATCTACATCATTCCCGAGAGCGCCACTCTCATCAATTATTTGGAGCCTCCGCCATGCAGCTAAAACTTACCGATTCTAAACTGCCCTTTGCCCCGCTGTTGCTCATTGCGCCGTTTTTCCTGTGGGGAACCGCGATGGTAGCGATGAAAGGGGTGATGCCGCACACGACACCGCTGTTTGTGGCCTTCGTGCGTTTAGTACCTGCGGGCGTGTTGGTGTTGCTGGCGGCAGCATTGATGGGAAAACAGCAGCCGCAGGGTTGGAAAGCTTGGCTGTGGATTTCGCTGTTTGCATTAGTTGACGGCACTTTGTTTCAAGGCTTTTTAGCCGAAGGTTTGGCGAGAACCGGTGCGGGTTTGGGTTCAGTGATGATTGATTCTCAACCGCTAGCCGTGGCGATTTTGTGTTTGTGGCTGTTTCAAGAAAAAATAGGTTTTTGGGGCTGGTTGGGATTGGTAATTGGCGTTATCGGCATCAGTTTGATTGGGTTGCCGGATGGCTTTATTTTGGGGCTGTTTCATCCTGAAACCGTGCAGGTTTCTGCGGGTATCGAAAGTGTATTTCAGGGCGGGGAATGGTTGATGCTGTTGGCGGCTTTGTCGATGGCTGTGGGTACGGTTTTGGTGCGCTGGGTTTGCCGTTATGTCGATCCGGTGGTGGCGACGGGCTGGCACATGATTTTAGGTGGTTTGCCGTTGTTGGCGATTTCGGCGGCTACTGAGTCGGGGCAGTTTGTGAATATCGATTTGTCGGGTTGGATGGCTTTAGGTTATTCTACTGTGTTCGGAAGTGCGATCGCCTACGGTTTGTTCTTTTATTTTGCTTCAAGTGGCAGTTTGACGAGTTTAAGTTCTCTAACGTTTCTGACTCCGATTTTTGCTTTGCTGTTCGGGAATTTGTTGTTGGGCGAAGTATTGAATCCGCTGCAATCGATGGGAGTCGGGCTGACTTTGGTGAGTATTTATTTAATCAATCAGCGGGATACTTTGGCCCAGAAATTGGGAAAAGGCCGGAATGGTGCAGCAAATTCTGAGGAGGAAGTGCAGTTATTAGAGTCGTCGGACTTAAATAAAGTTGAATTTCCCGTGCAAGTTCGGGCTACAGAATTGGAGTCGGAAGTTTAGGGAGTTGGGTAGGGAAAAGGCACTGTCGTATCCTGTATTTTATACGATTGAGTATTCCTATGGGGAGAATTAGTTAACTTTTAAATCATTTTCTATTATACGATATGAAAATCTGGATAGTTACCAGTCATCCTCTTCAACAATTTGAATGTTTCTACTCTCAATCTCTTCTATAAAATTTTTTAGACTGGGATTGTCTTGATAATGCTGCATCAAAAATTTATGATTGGCATATTGTTTGACAATCTCTCGATAATATTCAGGATTTTTAGCATTCTTGTCAATTGTAAACCTGTGTTTCTTGGAAAGCCGATCATTTAACGTCTTGAGACAGTTTTTGATTTTTGCTTTCTTCTTATCTGTATAATACATTGGGAGCAACCAACACTCAATAGAATGTACAGAGATTGCAAACAGGATTTTCTGTTGATTCGTGTTGTAAAAATCCTCACCAATCGCATCTCTGAATTTCTCAATAACTTTTTCAATCAACTGCTGAGGAGTCAACTCATCACCATTGTCATCTCGACTGGGAATATTATAATTAGAATTTTCTGAATCCACCAAGACATCAGTATCTATTTGAATAATGATATAGTCAAAAAAACGAAATGATTCTTGAAACTTTTTTGAATGACAATAATCAAACACTAGAGTCCAACCGCCGGATTGGGACTTATTCTGATTGTCTTTATTTCTTTTTGGCTGAAGAGGTTCTACCTCTATATTTGGACTATTAAAAAATCCAGCTAAAATCTTCTCAATTACAATTTTGTCAGTAAGTCCCTCTGTAATTAATCCAAAAATAATCATATTAAAAATTCTTAGGAAGTCCGCCGATATAGCCTCTCAAAAATGCCTCTGACAAATCAACAGGTTCTTGTCCATCCAAAGGTTCGGGGTTGAGAATACGTCTAGCTTTAGTATAACCTAATTGGTTGCGGGAAATCACAAACAGCCGCTGTTCGTCATCATCTAAATCCAAACCATCCAAAACTGCTGGGTTGTGAGTTGTCAAGATGACTTGTTTATCGTTCTTTTTTGCTAGTTCGACTAATTCTTCGATTAATCGGCGGCATAATCTGGGGTTAAGAGAAGCGTCAATGTTATCAATTGCAAAGAATTTAGGTGTGAGTTCGCTGATGAACAAGGTAAAGTAAAAAAGTAAAAACAAAAAGCCTTCATTAGAACTTCTTTGGTCAAAGTAATTTAAATCTGTATCTAAGTACCTATCTGTGATTTGGAGAGAAGTTTGCATCGCTGATAGATTTTGAGGAATTTCAAAATCTTTAAACCAATCTATCAATCGCAGCTTTTCTTTAATTTGATTTAGTTTATCTGGGTTGTCTGCATTCAAGACATTTATAAGTTTAAACAAGCCTTCTCCATTAATTCCTAACGGTTGAATTTGTCCTTCTTTTTCAAAAGTTCGTAAGGCTTGGTTTTCGGGAGAGTAAATGATAAATTTATTTAAATCAAGTATTGGAATGAATGATTCGGCATCTTTTTTGAAACTTAACCATTCTTGTTCTGACAACTCTATTTTTTCTTCTAAGACAGATGTAAATTTGTCTATTCCCCCATGTTTTTGAAGAAGCAGCATTACAGCATTCTTTACCGAAGTTTCAGAATCACCAAAAAAGTTTTTACTAACCCACTGAGAATAGGGAGAATTATCATTTTGTAAAATACAACTAAATTGTTCTCGATCATTCTGTCTTAATTCAATGCTGATATCTTTAGTAAGATTATCTTTTTCAAAAGCCGATCGCATAAATTGAGGTTCTGTCACCCGAATCCCCCGTGCAGCAAGAAACTCGTTATCCAGTTTATCATTAGCTGCCGCAGAAGCCAGGGCGATCGCCTCTAGGATATTACTCTTACCGCAGCCGTTTTCACCAATCAATACAGTGACTCGTCCTAACTCCAGTTTCAGCTTGTGAATCGATTTGTAATTCTCTATCCTAACTTCTTTGAGCATGATTTTATATGTGTATACTTGTGTTTGTTTAATATGAGTTAATTTTACAGCCGATCGCCCTCAAGCGTCAATCGATCGCGAAACCAGTCCCATTGCTAAAATCCCCAAAATTTTATTCACATCTTTGAGGTAATATTCAGTCAAATCGATACTAATTATACTTCCATCTAACTTCATGAATTTCCAAATACTCCCAGTCGTCACTACTCCGTAAATTGTTGAAACTTCATTGCCTGCACGTTCGTTAAATATCCTGGCTGCAAACATTTCGGCTACGCATTGTCCCAAGCCCGCAGTAATATTTTCTTTTTTTGCTTCGACTAAGGTAATTATAGGAGCACTCACAAATAATATTTCGGGTGAATCGCTAATAATAAAGTCGCAAATTCCATTTAATCCTCTGGCGCTATCCACGTCGAACTCTATTCCAGAAAACAAGTTGATACGTTCTCTTGACAATCTTCTGAGGTCGATTAAAATTGGGGAGATAATCATTTCCGATCGCGCTTTTTCGCTGTTGCTAGCAACGGCCAAAGGTACATTATAGCGGAGAATTTCGGTCAACATGGCGCTGCATTCTAATTCAGGTATGTCTCCGAATAAATCGACTCTTGCTGAAGTTGTCAACTCAAAGGTTCGCGTGACTCTTTCTAAGGTGAAATCGCTGTAGGGCATTTTGCTTGTCTTCCTCAAATTTTCCAAATAAAAGAGAATATAATCTTAATGTAGTCTTTGTATCTCCGATCGGAAATGGATCTAAAAGAACGCCTGCACGGCCACCTAATTCAAATTGTACGCGATCGCAATCCTTACTTGGCATCCGCAGGGTACTTCTATGTTCAGCAATACATTCGCGAACAGTTGGGACAGTGGGGTACTGTAGAAACCGACGATTTTGCGGTGCGCGGGCGAATTTATTACAATTTTATCTTGGATTTACCCCCCCTCAATCCCCCCCTTGCTAAGGGGGGGAAGCAAGAAAATTTGCCGATTATTATAGGTGCTCATTACGATACTGTACCTGATACGGATGGGGCTGATGATAATGCTACGGGTGTTGCTGTTTTGCTGGAACTCGCAAGGGCGATCGCACTTCAACCGCTAAAATATCCAGTACAGTTGGTTGCGTTCGATATGGAAGAATCTGGTTGTTGGGGAAGCAGGCATCATGCAGCTAAATACAAGCAACGGCAACAGTCAATTCGGTTGATGATTTCTTTGGAAATGTTGGGTTATTGCGATCGCACTCCGAACTCTCAAAGCTATCCGGCGGGACTCAAATATTTTTATCCGAATATTGGCAATTTTATTGCTTTAATTGGGAACTTGCGGACTGTTCGCGATATGATTACTTTGAGCAGAAACATCCGCAAAGTCGGTCAAGATTGCGAGTGGTTGCCGGTGCCGAATCGAGGTTTGATTGTGCCGGATACTCGCCGCAGCGATCATGCTCCTTTTTGGGATAATGGTTATCCGGCGATTATGGTGACGGATACGGCTAATATGCGGAATCCGCACTATCATCAACCGAGTGATAAGATTGAGACTTTGGATTTGGATTTTTTGACGGGTGTTTGTGGGGGCTTGATTGAGGCTATTCGATATTTATAGTAGTTGACAGTTGACTCATATTTTGTACCATTTTAAATTAGCTGTAGGGGCGGGTTCACCAACAGCATTAAATGATACAGACAGGTTAAATAAACCCGCCCCCACCCACCCAAAATCCCCGCCGGTTGACATTGGTGCAAAAACTGGTTTTCAACGAACCGCGAAGACGCTAAGGGCGCGAAGGAAGAAAGAAGAAGGAGAGAGAGAAAAATATCGAATTTTTATGAGTCTGAAGTTATGATTTTTATGAATTGACTTTTAGATGATTTGGTTGAATAATTTTAATTTATTCAAATAACAAGATTTAGGAAAAAGATATGAATACTGTTTTTCCCGATCGCACTTCGTGGCAATTTTGGATCGATCGCGGTGGTACTTTTACCGATATAGTAGCCCAAAAGCCTGACGGTAAGCTAGTTATTCACAAGCTGCTGTCGGAAAATTCCGATCGCTACACTGACGCAGCAGTGCAAGGAATTCGCGATATTTTGGGGATTGGGGCGGGGGAATCGATACCGGCGGCCCAGATTGCAGCGATTAAAATGGGTACGACGGTGGCGACAAATGCTTTACTGGAACGTAAGGGCGATCGCACTATTCTGTTAATTACTAAAGGTTTCGGCGATGCGCTGAGAATTGGCTATCAAAATCGCCCGAATATTTTCGCCCGCCACATTGTGCTGCCCGAGATGTTGTACGATCGCGTTATTGAGGTTGCAGAACGTTACAGCGCCCGAGGTAAAGAGTTAATTGCTGTCAATCCTGAGTTTATCCCGGCTTTGCAGCAAGCCTACGATGACGGAATTCGCAGTTGTGCGATCGTCTTTATGCACGGCTACCGCTATTCGGAACACGAAAAACAAGTTGCTCAAATAGCCAGAGAAATTGGTTTTACTCAAATATCAGTATCTCACGAAGTCAGCCCTTTAATGAAATTAGTTTCGCGGGGAGATACTGCGGTTGTAGATGCTTATTTATCTCCCATTCTCAGACGATATGTTGACCAAATTACTAGAGAATTAAACCCCGACAAATCTACCAATTCCCAATGCCCAATTCCCAATGCCCAATTCCCTCAATTAATGTTTATGCAGTCAAACGGCGGCTTAGTTGATGCCGCCCAATTTCAAGGAAAAAACAGTATTTTATCCGGCCCGGCTGGGGGAATTGTCGGTGCAGTTCAAACGAGTAAAAAGGCTGGTTTCGACAAAATCATCACCTTTGATATGGGCGGAACTTCGACAGATGTTGCCCATTTTAACGGCGAATACGAACGCGAATTTGAGACGGAAATTGCTGGGGTAAGATTGCGATCGCCCGTGATGGCAATTCACACTGTAGCAGCCGGTGGCGGTTCGATCGTATTTTTTGACGGCGCACGCTACCGCGTCGGGCCGGAGTCTGCGGGCGCAAACCCAGGCCCTGCTTGCTATCGGAAGGGCGGCCCTTTGACGGTGACTGATTGTAATGTGATGTTGGGCAAAATTCAACCTGATTTTTTCCCGAAAGTGTTTGGATTGACGGGAGATTTGCCGATCGCGCCTGAGGTAGTTAAGCAAAAATTTGCCCAGTTAGCGGGGGAAATTGGGGGCGAGAGGACACCGGAACAGGTGGCCGAGGGTTTTTTGGCGATCGCGGTGGAAAAGATGGCTAATGCGGTCAAAAAAATCTCGCTTCAGCGCGGTTACGACGTTTCCGAGTATACCTTGTGCTGTTTCGGTGGTGCGGGCGGCCAACACGCTTGTGCGATCGCCGATTGTTTGGGCATGAAACGGGTGTTCATTCATCCCTACGCGGGGGTATTATCCGCCTACGGTATGGGTTTGGCTGATGTGCGGGCTATGCGCGAAAGGGCGATCGAGCAATTATTAAGTGCTGAATTAATTGCGGACTTGCGCGCTCTTTTAGCGCAATTGGAGGCGGAGGGAAAGAGGGAATTGAACCGCAGAGGCGCAGAGGGCGCAGAGGAAGAGAAAGAGGTTTTAATTATTAGGAAGCTGCATCTTAAATATGAGGGCAGCGATTCGGTTTTGATGGTGAATTTTGCTGGGAGTGTTGAGGAGATGCAGGCTGATTTTGAAGCAGCACACCGACAGCGCTACAGTTTTATTATGCCGGAAAAATCGCTAATTGTAGAAGCGGTTTCGGTGGAAGTTGTAGAGACAATGAATGTACTGGATAATTATACAACTTCCCCATCTTGTGACACGGGCATCTTGCCTGTCCCCCCAATTTCCACGGTGCAAATGTATGTTGCTGGTGAATGGCGGGAAACGCCTGTTTATCAGAGAGACGATTTGCGATCGGGCGATTGCATTACGGGCCCGGCGATGATTGTCGAAGCAACTGGAACTAATATCATAGAACCGGGTTGGGAAGGCGAAATTACAGCAAACAATGACTTAATTTTGAACCGCAGATCCGCCGCGCCGATAAATGCAGTTAACACCCATCCATCTGCGGTTAAATCAGATCCTGTTTTGCTAGAAATTTTTAATAACTTGTTTCGCGCGATCGCCGAACAAATGGGCGTGACCTTACAAAATACAAGTTCTTCTGTTAATATTAAAGAACGCCTGGACTTTTCCTGTGCAATCTTCGATGGAAACGGGCAATTAGTTGCCAACGCGCCGCACATTCCCGTGCATCTCGGTTCCATGAGCGAAAGTGTTTCAGCTTTAATCTTAGCACAAGCTCATGAAATTAAACCGGGCGATGTTTATGTTTCTAACAATCCCTACAATGGCGGCACGCACTTACCAGATATCACCGTAATTACTCCAGTATTTGATAAGTCTTCCTTGCTTCCTTTATTTTATGTGGCGTCGCGGGGACACCACGCCGACATCGGCGGCATCACTCCCGGTTCCATGCCTCCCAACAGTATAATTGTAACTGAAGAAGGCGTATTATTTGACAATTTCCAGTTAGTGTGCGAAGGCAAATTTCGAGAACAAGAATTACTACAACTTCTGACAAGCGGGGATTTTCCGGTTCGCAATGCTGCACAAAATATCGCAGATTTGCAAGCCCAAATTGCAGCCAACAATCGCGGTTTAGCAGAACTTGTCAAGATGGTAGAACATTACGGCTTGGAAACCGTGCAAGCTTATATGGGTTTTGTGCAAGATAATGCTGAAGAATCTGTGCGCCGAGTAATTGAGGTTTTGAGTGATGGCGAATTTACTTATCCGATGGATAGCGGCGGAGAAATTAAGGTAGCTATTACAATTAATAAGTCGGCGCGCAGTGCGAAAATCGATTTCACTGGCACTTCTTCCCAACAATTCAACAATTTTAATGCTCCCGCTGCGGTGTGTAAAGCGGCTGTGTTGTATGTTTTCCGCACGTTGGTAGATGACGATATCCCTCTGAATGCGGGTTGTTTGAAGCCTCTCGAAATCATCAATCCCGCTGGCTGTATGCTGAATCCGCGTTATCCGGCGGCGGTTGTGGCGGGAAATGTGGAAACGTCGCAGAATATTACGGATGCTTTGTATTGTGCGCTAGGTGCGATCGCAGCTTCTCAGGGCACCATGAATAATTTCACATTTGGCGATCGGCGCTATCAATATTATGAAACAATTTGTGGCGGTTCGGGTGCTGGTGCAAATTTCGACGGCACAGATGCGGTGCAAACTCACATGACTAATTCGCGTTTAACCGATCCTGAAGTGTTGGAATGGCGGTTTCCGGTGTTGTTAGAAAGTTTTGCAATCCGGGCTAATAGCGGGGGAAATGGAAATCATCGCGGCGGAAATGGAGTGGTGCGACGGATGCGGTTTCTGGAAGCGATGACGGCGGGAATTTTATCGGGGCGGCGGGTGGTTTCTCCCTGCGGTTTGCAAGGAGGTGAAGCCGGAAAAGTTGGGCGAAATTATGTTGAAAGATTTGATGGAAATGTGGAGGAATTGGGGAGTACGGCGAGTGTGGAAATGCGATCGGGGGATGTGTTTGTCATTGAGACTCCGGGGGGCGGAGGTTATGGTGGTTGCAGGAAAAATTAAAATAGGATTACATTTTTTAATGTTAACAGAACTCTTTTTTATGCTAGACTTGGTTTACCAAATAAATTTAAACACAATCTATAATACCGCTGGTGTAAAAAATGGAAGGCGATCAACTATCTCTAGCTCTATTTCCAGAAAAAAGCGACTATTCAGGAAACTTCTTTAATCGTAAAAGAGATTGGTCAGCATCTAAGCATCGGATACTACTAAGATACATACAAGCACACTGTTATAATTTAGGTGGTAATAAATCCTACCAATCTAAATATATTAATTATGTTGATGGTTTTGCCGGAACTGGTAGATACAACGAAGGTATTGGGATTGAAGATTTTGTAAACAGCTCAAATTTTTGGGTCAAAAAATATCCCAATAAATTTGCAAATACTGATGGATCACCATTAATAGCTCTTAAGTGTGCACAAATATTTAGTCAAGAGAAACGAGTTAGCTTAAGATGTTTATTTGTAGAAGCAGATTCAAATGCTAACGAACAACGGCTCTTCTGGAGTCAAGGTGATAAGCAAACCTAATCAGAAAAGCAAGCTAATAGCCTTGCTCGAAAGTTATCAAAGTTCATAAAGCCATAGGCTTGTCGCTTAATCAACTTAATTCGATTGT
>NZ_JAHREU010000047.1:0-63096 GCF_020883145.1 Microcoleus sp. CAWBG27 | reverse complement strand
GCAGTAGTATATTGTAGGATGATTTGTCTTGTGAAATAGTCTTTGGCGTCATGTATCCTATTTTATAACACTTTTTTTACTCTGCTTACTTTTTTCTCTCCTACCCCGAATTATTGAGCGGATACAACAAAACTTTGACGGATAATGTAGTTAGCGGCGTTATACAAATTTTTGGATTTAAAGGCTAGTACATCAATTTCAATAAAACGGTGTTCGGTGGATTTAATGATGTGTCTCTCTGCTAGTTGCATTTAGACTCTCCATTTTTTAACGATCGCTATAATTCTCGTTTGTTGACTTTCTGACTATATGATACTATCATTGGTTACTATTGCTTACAAACTTAATGAAGTTTTATAATACCATTTACTTAAGACCGCCCTAGGGGTAAAACTATATAAAAAATAGATACAGAGATTGCTTCGTTCCTCGCAATGACCATTTTAACTAAACCGTATTTAATTATAGGTTAAATTATTTTTCCTCTCTGGAAATAGGTAAGGTGCGCTGCGCGCACCTACCGTTTGAGTTCTTGCAATTAGTCCTAGATATTGCAGCAGCCAGAAGGCATTTGTCACAATCTGACTGAGGACTTATGACTGATGATTAATCAGTCGTACTAACGTGGTCGATGCGCTCTAATTGCCAGAGAATTTGGTTGCCCTCGCGGCGCACGCGAGAAACTACCCAGTTGCGCCAAACCCAGTTGTCTCCACGGCTGGTGACAGCGCTGGCATTTACATCCATCAAATCAGCCAGTTCAGAACTGGTAATCAAGTAGCCTTTGGTGGCAACTTCGTCAGCTATGTGCAACGTCTCGATCAGGTTGCGGAGTTCCTGAACCCTCACCTCGCGGGGTAAGTTCTCCAGGGTATCGGCAGTTGAATCCATCATGGTAGAGTTGGAGATCTCAAGGTCAGAAGTTATGACATAGGATTCTATCGTTTTGTTACCAGTTGTGTCCGTTTCTTCCAAAACAATTGGGTTTTCAATGTCTAGCGGCGATGACCCAGACTCATCTGTTGTTGGTCGATGCTGTTGCAGGGCGGGAGTGCGATTGTGAGAGAAGCTGCGGGCGATTTCATCGCACCTGTCGTTGTAGAAGTCGCCGGAGTGGCCGCGGACGTGTTCCCACTTGATTTGTCGGGAATTCAGCTTGTCTAGCAGGTGCCAAAGGTCTTGGTTGACGACATCTTTGCCTGTTGAGGTTTTCCAGCCTTTGTTTTTCCAGCCTTGAATCCATTTGGTGATGCCGTTTTTAACGTATTCGCTGTCGGTGTAAACGGTGACTGGTTCGGTTTGACCGGAATTGGCAAAAAATTCGAGTGCAGCGACGGCTGCCTGCATTTCCATGCGGTTGTTGGTAGTTTGGGGGTCTCGCCCGCCTAGTTCGTGACATTTGCCGTCGGCGAAGCAGATGACTGCACCCCAACCGCCGGGGCCTGGATTGCCGGAACAAGCGCCGTCTGTGTACAAGCTTTTGATTGTGGGAGTTGTCATGGGCTAATTAATTTGTAATTTACGATTATTTTGTGCGCGGGTGCGATAATTGAGGGAAATTGCGATCGACTGTAGCTGCCCATGAAAAATGTCAACTTAAAGATTAAAAAGGTCGGGCTATTTATTTGTCCGTTTTCTTTGTTAATTTTTAATACTTTCGCGCAGGCGCAAACAGTTGTGCCTGCTGCTGACGGTACTGGCACTGCTGTCATCCGCAATGGTAACCGCTACGATATTAACGGTGGCATTTTGTCGGGAGACGGGGCGAATCTTTTTCACAGTTTTGGGCAGTTCGGCTTGAATGAAGGTCAAGTTGCTAATTTTCTGACTAATTCGGCTATTCAAAATATATTAGCTCGCATTGCTGGTGGGAACCCTTCGCTAATTAATGGTTTAATTACGGTCACGGGTGGCAATTCTAATCTGTTTTTAATTAATCCTGCGGGGATTGTGTTTGGCCCGAACGCGAGTTTGAATGTGCCTGGTGCTTTTACTGCGACTACTGCTAATAATGTGGGTTTTGGTTCTAATTGGTTTAATGCGGCAGGTACAAATAATTTTAGTGCCTTAGTTGGTGCGCCAAATGCTTTTTATTTTGGGGCGAATCAACCGGGAAGTATTGTTAATGCTGGCAATTTGGCTGTGACTCCGGGCCAAAGTTTGGCTTTGCTGGGCGGTACGGTTGTGAGTACGGGGCAGTTGTCGGCACCGGGCGGACAAATTACTGTTGTTGCTGTTCCGGGCGAGAATGTTTTGCGGATCGGTCAACGGGGGCTTTTGTTGAATTTGGAAATCCCAACGGGTGCTAATTTTCAGAATTATCAACAAAGTTTGAATCCTGTTTCTTTGCCGCAGTTGCTGACAGGTTCTGGCCAAAATCAGGCGACGGGTGTTGCTGTTGCTGCTGATGGTAGCGTGCAGCTTGTGGACTCTGGTTTGCAGGTGAATTCTGGGGATGTGGCAATTGCTGCTGGGACTACAGCAGATTTCAGCGTGGAGGGCGGGCACGGGGGCACCGCCCCTACGGAAACCGGCTTGTCTGTACTTCCGCAGGTGAATGCCGGAAGTGCGACTGTTTCGGCTGCGGGAAATCTGACGTTAGCGGGGGCTAGGCTGCAAACTGCGGGGGATTTGAATTTGCTGGCACGGGATGCGGTGCGGGTTCGCGATCGCGCGCTGAGTCCTTTTTTGGCACGGGCTGGGGGGAATTTAGAGATTAGGGCCGATCGCGCGATCGACATTCTCACCTTAAACGCCACGGGCGGCTTGTCTCTTCCCCCGCAATTTCAAAGCGGCGGCAATTTGAGTTTAGTCAGCAACGGTGTCATTTCTGGGGATGCTCACTTTGCTTCGAGGGGCAATTTTTTGGTGCGGAATCTGTCGGGAAGGCCGGGAAATTTTGTCAGTTTATTTGACCCGATTATTAGTTCCGAAGGTGATGTTTTATTGGGAGATTATACTGGGGTTTCGCTGAAAGTCGAGGCGAGGGGCAGCATTGTTGCGGAGGATATTACAATTACCGGCCCGGATTTTGCATTGCGGACTGAAAATGCGACTTCAGATCCAGATATTGCTATTTTAACTAGCAGTCCAGCCTTAATTCTCCGGGCGGGAGTAGCAAGTTTGGCAAATCCGGTGAGTATTTCTCCTGACAGTGTAGATGATGATAGTATTTTCACTTCGACGCCAATTTTAAGTGGCAGAACTTTGATTTCTGTGGAAAACATTTCCGCAGGCGGGCCAGTGATTTTGTCGGCGGCGCAAGAGGTGGTAACTAGAGATATTAATGGCGGTCAAATTAATCTCGAAAGCAGGGAAGGGGCTGTGATAGTTGGAGGCAGATTAACGTCTGCTTCGACGATTAATATTCAGGCTGCTAACAATATTAATTTGACAAATGACATCGTTCCGGCTGATATCAACGGCAATATTACTCTGAATTCGACTGGGGGCAATATAGTAACTCGCGCGATCGACACTGGGAATACTGGGGCGATCGCACTTACAGCATCCGGCAATGTCAATTTTGGGAATTTGCGGGGTTCTCAAGTTAATGTTACCAGCAACTCCGGCGCTCTGGGAGTGTTGAACGATCCCAATACAATCGTCCCGAATACTACACCTGCCAGCGTTACAGCAACCGAGAATGTCACCTTGGCAGCTCCTGGGGACTTAAACGTGGGGAACCTCACGGGTGCGACTGTTGGAGCCACCAGCCGCACCGGAAGTGTCGCTACGGGTGCGATCGACTCTACGGGAGATGTCAGAGTTGTAGCAGGACAGCAAATCAGTACAGCGCCAATAACCGTTAATGCGATCGCAGCAAATCCAGTTAATCCAGTTAATCCTACTACTCCCACAGTCAATCTGGACGCGAACACTAATATTAATGTCGCATCGGTTAATGCTCCCACTGCCACCGTTGCTTTGAGAGCAACCAACAACTTAACTGCCGGAAATTTGCAGGGCGGAGTCGTGGATGTTTCCAGCACCACGGGGAATATTACAACTGCGAATACTGCGTCAACAGGAAATATCAATATCAGAACTCCTGGCAATGTAAGTTCAGGAAATTTGCAAGGTGTCGGAGTTAATGTTGCCAGCAATTCGGGAACTGTTGCCACTGGTAATACCAGCGCTACAGCTAATGTAGATTTGACAGCTTCTGGCAATTTAAATGCCGGGAATTTGCAGGGAGTTGGGATTAATCTTAACAGCACTACCGGAAATGTCACCGCTGGCAATCTCACCGCTGGCGAACAAGTTACGATTTCGGCGGGGCAGCAAATTCAAACCGGAACAGTTAATATTACTCGCCCTACTACACAGCCAGTTAATCCCCTGTCGGCGGTAACTCTCAATGCTCAAAATAATATTAGCGCGATCGGGATAAATGCTCCGGCTGCGAGCATTGTTTCGAGAACACCGACTAATTTTACTGCGGGAAATTTGCAAGGGAGTGCAGTTGATGTTAATAGCGGTGGCAATATTGCGATCGGCAATACTTTGTCAACTGGTAATATCAATTTAGAAGCAGCCGGAAACGTGACTGCGGGTAATTTGCAGGGAGTTGGAATTGATTTAACTAGCCGTAGGGGAAATGTCACTACTGGTAATATCAATGCTGCGGAAGTTGTGGAAATTTTAGCGGGAAGGCAAATCAGAACCGGGGCAATAAATGTTAATCCTGCGGTTGTCGATCGCACTTCTAGAGTAAATCTTAACGCTCAAAATGATATTAGCATTCGATCTGTTAATGCTCCCGGCGGTACGGTGAATGTAGAGACTCCGGGTTTGGTGCGAGTGACGGGTACTTTTGACCAAAACGGTACTCCTGTGAGTATCTCGACTATTGGTGGCACTCAGCCTGGTACAGTGAGGATCGCCCACGGCGGCGGTGATGTCAATCCGCCGACGCCTTTTGCAGTGGGAAATGCGACGACTAACGGCACTGCTGGGGCGATCGCGAGCAATACTTCTGGTACGATTAGTCAAGGGCAATCTTTCATAAATTCTTACACTCAGGGCAATAGTGCGATCGTCACTACCAACCAACCAATTAATCCCGACAATCCCGACAATCCGAATAATCCGAATAATCCGAATAATCCCAACAATCCTAACAATCCCAACAATCCTAACAATCCCAGTAATCCACTCAATCCGAATAATCCAATAAATCCGAATAATCCACTAAATCCAAATAATCCACTGAATCCCAGTAATCCACTCAATCCGAATAATCCGAATAATCCGAATAATCCACTCAATCCAATCGATCGCAATAACCCAAATTCCTTACCACCATCGCTAATCGATAGATTTCCCTTAGATAAATCGCGATCGATTTTTCCCGAGCCCAACCAACCCTTAAATCCCGAACAGCTACGGAACCAAAACAGAATATCGCGATATTTAGGAAAACCGGATGAAAGGATGCTACCGGAAAGAATGCAATCTCCCAGAGGACTCAGAAATTTCATCGGTGGAAATCCCAGAGAACCAATTTTTGGGGCAGCATTTCGCAGTGACATCGGCAGGAACTTTGATGCAGGGAAACTATCAGCAGCTTTACCTCTGCTGGAAAAATCTTTTGGTCAAGAATTTGAGGAATATTTCGGGCTTAACATCAGCAAGGATTTACTATCGGTAGACGACATCAAGAAAAAATTAGTATCGGTGGGCGCCGAAACGAAAACGAAACCCAGCTTAATTTATCTGTTTTCGCGATCGGAAAAATTAGATTTAATGTTAGTAGATTCTTGCGGTGCAGTGGTTCACAAAACTGTGCCGGAAGCGCACCGCGAAGAATTGCTGAAAGTTGTAACTGTGTTTAGAAATGAGATTACTAATCCAGCCAGGCGTAATACTACGAGTTATCTACCATCTGCCCAACAGCTTTATAAGTGGATGGTGGAGCCTTTGGAGGAGCATTTGAAGAAGTGCGAAACTGATACTATTTCTTTTGTAGTCGATCGCGGTTTGAGAGGTATGCCCTTTGCTGCTTTGCACGACGGAAAGCAATT
This sequence comes from Microcoleus sp. CAWBG27, assembly GCF_020883145.1. Lineage (NCBI taxonomy): Bacteria > Bacillati > Cyanobacteriota > Cyanophyceae > Oscillatoriales > Microcoleaceae > Microcoleus > Microcoleus sp. CAWBG27. Next base: position 57,070 of record NZ_JAHREU010000047.1, on the reverse strand, counting down.
TTTGATCGAAAAGTACAATCTCAGCCTGATGCCCAGCATTAATTTAACAGATACTCGCTACGTGGATATCAGGAAATCTGAAGTTTTAGCAATGGGTGCATCGGAATTTTCGGAGTTGAATCCGTTGCCAGCGGTTCCTGCCGAAATAGCGGCTATTTCGCGAGAATGGCCGGGAATTAGTTTTCTGAATGAGGGTTTCACTTTCGAGAATTTGAAGCAACAGCATGAAAGCCGACCTTTTGGGATTATTCACTTAGCTACTCACGGCGAATTTCGTCCGGGACTGCCGAATAATTCTTTTATTCAGTTGTGGGATAGTCGGTTAAGACTGAATCAATTGCGTAATTTGGGATTGAATAATCCGCAGGTAAATCTATTAGTTTTAAGTGCTTGTCGGACTGCCGTGGGTGATGACAGTGCGGAGTTAGGTTTTGGGGGTTTGGCGCTGCAAGCGGGGGTAAAAACGGCTTTGGGGAGTTTGTGGTATGTTTCGGATGAGGGTACTTTGGGATTGATGGCTGAGTTTTATCAGCAGTTAAAGATTGCCCCAATTAAGGCGGCGGCGCTGCGAGAAGCGCAAATTGCGATGTTGCGGGGAGATGTGCGTTTGGAGGGCGGCAAGTTGCGGGGTTCGAGTCGGGGTGAGGGAGTGGAGTTGCCGCAATCTTTGCAAGGGTTTGCAGATTTGAAGTTGTCGCATCCTTATTATTGGTCGGCTTTTGTAATGATTGGGAGTCCGTGGTAAAGCCGGATTAAAAATTAATGAAAAGTATAAATTTGCACCTGACAATCATAATTAATTGATTAATTAATCAATTAATTAATTGACAAAATGTCAGAAGTAGAGTAAGATCGAAAATTAGATATAGCGGTTCTCAGAAAGATGAGGTACGTTGTTGGGCTTCAGCCCTCTTAGTGTAACTGGTTATATAACCTGTCAGTCATACCTCACCTTTTTGAGAAAGGCTATAGCTAATTCTAATAGATTAGATACACAATGACAATCCCCAAAGTCATAAATTCATCATAAGTAGATAGTTAAATTCAACGAAAAATAATATTGTTTAGTGGGTTAATTAAGATCGAATGAGTGACGTAGCTGAACAAAAATCAAGTAGCAGTCGAATTTCTTGGATTGACAACTTAAGAGCTTTTGGTATGTTATCGATCGTCTTAGTGCATACAGGGCGTCTAGATAGTGCACTTGATTTATATGTGGCTTCATTTTGTATGCCTTTGTTTTTCTTTATTTCAGGACTTTTTGTAAAAGAGTCTATCCGACAACAGACATTTATTGATTATGTAAAAACAAGGGTTCAACGCTTACTAATTCCTTATTTATTCTTCAGTATTTTTAGCTATTCTCTGTGGTTTTTTGTAATAGGAAAGATAAAGGGAGATGTGTTGCCTGCGAATCCAGTTTTACATTTTTTTAGTAATATTATATACGGTGTAGGTGGTGGGGAATGGCTAGATTTTAATATTACTCTCTGGTTTTTCCCATGTTTGTTTGTCACGGAATTACTCTTCTTTTTCTTGATTCGTTTACCATCTCATAAAACCCTAGGATTAGCGCTGTTTGGTTTATCTGTTATTGGCTATTTTTTATTTAAAGTTGTCTGGATCGACAACTTTAGACTGCCATTTGGCGCTGACATTGCTTTAACAGCAGTAGTTTTCTATGGCGTAGGCTACTTAGTTAAACCTTATATTTTGAATGAGAGCTTTAAAGTCTGGTATCAGTGGCCAATGTTGCTACTGGGAACGTTAGCTTATATCGTGTTTTCAAATCTCAATGAGGAAAGTGCTTTTATTATTGGAAATTTTGGTAAGAACTATTTCTATTTTTACTTGGCTGCACTGTCGGGAATATTATTTTGGGCGCAGATTTCTCGATTGACTAAGCCGAATAAGCTTTTCACAGAAATCGGCAAAAATACTCTGGTGATCTTTCCGTTGCATCTGTTGCTATTTCCATTTTTTACAGGTGTTTTAGTCTTTGTATTTAAAGTGCCTAAAAGTTCCCTAGACCACTCAAATATTGTTGCCTTAGCTTACACGATATTATCTGTATTGATCCTGATTCCTATCGCTTGGGGTTTGAATCTCTATGTGCCATTTTTACTGGGCTACAACCCTCATAAAAAAAGGGTCAATCAGTAAATTGTCGCACTTATGCAGAAGGTATTTATGCTGAAATTAATAAAAGAAAGGGTGGAAGTAATTAAGAAATTGTTAACTATCTTAGATGTTGCGATAGTATGGGATATCGATCTTTTGACCTAGTTTTTCGGTTTGGTGCGCCACCAAGTGATGCCGGGTACAAAAAGGGCGATCGCACAACTCAAGACAAACTACGATAGAAATGGATGCCACAAGATTCAAGGCGCAGGAGGTGATGGTTTGGGACTGTCTCGAAGAGTTTGTCTGTACCGCTGGATGCTACAATCCCACCTGCGACTAAACCGAAGCCGATCGCCTGTACTGTGCTTTCCCTGTAAGAATTGCTATCTTGTCAAGCCTTCAAATCTGAAAACCAAATAGAAACCTCAGCATCTGGATTTTCGGGTAGCCGAGTCCATCCAGTTGATTGGGCAAATCTCTGCTTGACTAGCGCCAGTTGATTTTCATTTTTCTCCAAAGCATTGGAGACAACAAGTATGACTCTCAAATCTTGCGCTGTTGTAATTTTACTCTTAGCTTCTTCACCGTCAACTATTGGGAGTGAGAGGATTCTGTGTCTCATTTCCAGCCACGAACCAAAACGCAATTCATCGGTATCTTTAGTTAAAACGACAACATCTTTAGGTGATTTAACGGCAGAGTTTATCTGAGTAACTACCGATTTAACATTCCTTTTTGACAAGATATCGACATAGAGAAAATTCTCTGTTGTTACGTAATTTTTCCGCAAAATTATAGCCTCAGCCCAATCAACTATATAATTGAGCGGGGGCAGCAATACAAAGAATACCAATACAACAGACAATACAATTTTTGACAGTATAGATTTTTCATGATTTGAAATCCAGTAAATGTAGTAAGAAATCACAAAGAAGACAGTAAGTATAAAGAAAGGATTGCTGTAACGACCGATGCCTGCCATTAATAGATTGATTCCAGTTTTATAAGATATATATGCAATGAATATAAAAGGAATCGTTGTAATGCAGCCCCAAAGAATAATAAGTTTTTTATTGTATATATTTTTGCGAGCAGACTCTGCAACAAACCAAAAAGCTGCTAAGGTTCCTGCCAGACCTACAAATATTTTAAAAGTTTCTGCTTTCCGTGAAATATCTAAGGTAAATAACTGTTTAAGAATAGTGCTTGTAAACGTCAACAGCCTACCTTGAGTAAAAATTTCTGAATTGAATAGACCTAAACCTGGAGCTCCTATTAAACTCAATAAAAAACGCATTCCTCTTGTAGAAGGCGATGCCACAGGAATAGCAGCTTCAAATTGGTCTATAGCACTATTGACTCCAGAAAGTGCATGGTGAATAGCGCTCAGACCAATTACTGGCAAAAGGGTGAATGCCGTACAAACTGCTAACAGGATAAAACGGTTTTTCAAGGTATATTGTTTGCTGAAAAACCATAAAAATACAGCTAGATAGGCGAGCATTCCTAGAGAAACTAAAAAAGCAGAGTATTTTAACCAGTAAATTCCTCCTAAAAGTAGACCTAGTAGAGCTGCATGAACTAGAAAGCGACTGTCAAATTTATTCCCTGAGTCTAAAATTGAGCACAGATACATTGCGTACAGTAATACCCAAGGCATGACTGCCCAAGGAATCACATCTCCTGCTGTACAAACCAATAATGAGCCAATTTCTATATAATAGATAGATAACAGGACAGCTATAATTATTTTGATTTTCTGGTCAGAGGTGAGAGTATCTATTACCTTTATCCACCCCAGACCGCCTGAAACAAACAAAAAGTATGCGGTTGTTCTGACTGCGATTCCTAAAGGCAATCCGAGGGCGATTAAAGGTAAAAATGCGAAGGTGACGCCGGGAGCGTGCCAGACTATCCAGGTTTGTATATCTTGAGAGATATCTTTTTGATTTACTGTGACAACTGAGTTGATCAAACTAGATCCTCCGCTCAACCACTGGTTGATTCCTTTGATTTGAGGGATTGGATCGAACTCTATTTGGTAAGGAAATACTGAGGCGATCGCAAAAAAGACAGTGACTATAAATAGAAATATTAAATATGGCGCTAATTGCTGATAGCGAGAATTTTTTAAATTCATATTACAGTTTTAATTGCGTGAAAAACAAACTATAAGTCACCTTTGCAAAAACTGGCGAAAAATGTGATATTTCTTAATAGTTATGAAAATTTTGGCTGGTAGGTATGTTCGCCAGCAAGAGGTGGGAGTGTTGGGTGGGGCGATCGCGCGTATGTTCGCTATTAGTCTGTGCGATCGACCTTTTGACCTATTTTTTCGGTTTGGTGCACCACCAGGTGATGCTGGCTGCGAAAAGGGCGATCGCGCAACTCAACAAAAAGGAGAATGCAAATCGTTTAAATGCACAAAACTCGGCACGTAACGCATCACGAGTCATGGGTAATTGGCAATCTCGCATAGACTTAGCCCGATTTGTTCCCAATACCTCAATATTCTATTTTATAGGAAAGTGTGATTAAACTATTGGTTTCTGCCAGACATAGAACGCATCTACTGTACACAATTCCTCATCTGAATACTGGCTTAATTCGCTTCTAATGTCGCTAGTCAAGTCTTGTTCCGAACCGTAAGATTCTAGAAACTCCTCGAACCCTTTAGCTTCTTGTTCAAAAAGCGATCGCCACTGAGACAGCCGCCACTCATTTAAATACGAGCTCGGTTCGATAGAATCGCTGGTTGATGCGCGCAGATGCGCCCAGAAAGGCAGCGGAAAACCAGTAAAAGCACGGAGGTCGTGATGTCCGCTATTTGAGGTATATAAATGAATGCCGATGTACAAGACTCCCCCGGGTCGCAGCGATTGAACCGCGTGTTGTAGGGCTATTTTGGGGTCGCTCAAATGCTCGAAAGTTGACCAAGAAACTACGATATCATAAGCTTCTGGCTTGGGAGTTGCTTGGCAGATATCTCCTTGCATAAAAGTAGGGTTGGGCAACTTGCTAATTCCGAGTGCTTTTTGCCAAGCAAGCTGTTTTGTACGATCGACTAATAGCAGTTTGCGTCCCAGAGTTTTCGCCAATCGCCCGAAGCCATTCTCTTGGAACATTCGCAGATAACTTCCCACATCGAAACCGCAAGGAATCACATCGAGGTCGATCGCAGTGACTTGATTGTTAATGCCGAAATAGCGAGCGCGTTCCATCTGCTGTCCGCCGCCTATTTCGAGGATGTCGAGTTGGCGAACGGGTTTTCCGAGGGCTTGAGAAATCCGCTGTTCGTCTCGGTGAATGCGTTCTAGGGCTACAGCTACGGCATCATCGGTTTTGGTTCGCTCGCGCAGTGCGTGTACCACCTCTCTAAAGGCGTTAATTACTCCAAAATTTGCATAGGTTTGGAGATTGTACGGTGCTGACATCAAGATTTTCTCCTATAATCAATCAGATTTCGACTTCACCCAGTGTAGCTCGCTGTCGATCGCATTCGGGGAAATCTGGAAAGAGCGATCGAGTTTTTTTAGTTACTGTTTGAGTTAGAGCAAATTTTCACTCAGGCGGTTGCGGCAAAGTCGGAATTTTGCCCGCAATTGTTGTGAGCAAAGCAAACTTCCAGCTCTCTGGAATCGACCTCCAGGTAATTATTCGCTACCCTTTTCTGCTGCTTGCGATCGATATGTACTTGCCAAATTTTGTCAATACTATTAAACTTAAAATCTTGAATCATCCGCTCAAATTTAGAATGGGTTTTATGCAGGTTCACATAACTTGTGAAGGAACGATAAGGATTCATTTTCAACTTGGGATGCTGCGGGTCGAATTCCCGAGGATGTAGGTAAACTAATGCTGGTTTTCCTTGATTGTTGAGTTGCTCGATTCCAGCAGCAATCGCAGAATAGGGTGCGAGGCGAAAGTAACCGCCTCCAAACAAATAGACTTTTTTATTGAAGACTGTAGTGGGAGTTACGGGAATTTCCAGAATTTTGTTTCCTTGGCTAGTGGTAAGCCATGCTGCGTCTCCCGAGAATCCCGGTAAACCGCCGTGATTTCGGTTCATGGGAAATATCGAAGCATCATACTGCAAACCTAATTCTACCAGAATATCTAAGGCCCACAGAGATGAATTGGCGATCGAAAAACCAGGCGCGCGATATCCCAAAATCGGTCGCGAAGTAATCCTTTCCAACACATCCAGAGAGCGAGCTACATCTCGGCGAAACTCGTTGGGAGTTAAATTGTAAATTAGTTCGTGGCTGTACCCATGAGTAGCAATTTCATGACCTTGCTTTGCGATTTCTCGGACTAAATCTGGAAAATATTCTGCCACCCATCCCAGAACAAAAAATGTTCCTTTGGTATCATGTTTGTGGAGTAAATCCAAAATAACCTGCGTGTTTTTGGCAACTGTACTTTCGAGTTTGTGCCAGTCTTCGATGCTGGGGATTGAATCAACATCTAAAATATGAAACCAATCTTCGATGTCGATTGTTAGGACATTTTCTACAGGAGTGTTGGGGATATTTTCTAATGGGTGTAACATCTTATTTTTCCTGAGTGTAAGTTTACTAATCGATAAAAGGGTTTTGATAAATGTTGATTTTCTGTTTAAAAGCCAGCCCTAAAAAAGGCGGATCGTTGATTAAATAGCGTTTCCAAAGTCGTCGGGGTTCACTTAACAATCTGTAGGGAGTTTCAAGTCCGGCATTACTCATCCATTTCGGTGCTCTTTTCTTGTGACCGGCTTCAAAGTCAATGGTGGCACCTATGGCTAAAAATATTTTGATGCTTTTAAGCTTTTCTCTGTGTTTGACAATCCATTTTTCTTGCTTCGGCGCACCGACTCCTACCGCCAATACATTCGCACCAGATTTTTCAATTAAATCGACGATCGCCGCACATTCTTCTGCGTTTTTTTCAAATCCAAAGGATGGCGAATGCGCGCCAACTACCATCTCTCTTCCCACTTTGAGGTTGATATTTTCCCGAGCTTTGTCAGCGACTCCGGGGGCGGATCCCAACAAGAAAATTTTGATTTTTTGGTTGTCTTTATGATACTGATAGAAGGCTGGCAACAGATCGGAACCTGAGATTTTTTCTTGAACTGGTGTTCCTAATAATTGCAAGCAATACATTAATATTTGTCCGTCACAAACACTGTAATCGGCAAATTTATAAGTCTCGTAGAAGTCTCGATCTTTTTGCAGGATCATGAGGTGATCTACATTGGGGGTAAAAACAATACCACCTTTTTCATCAAGTTGCTGCAACAGTTCTGTGGTCGATAAATTATCAATAAAAATATTGAGGACTTTAACTTTTTGCATCTTTTTGCAATCTCTGTAACTAAAACAATGCAATCATCGAGAAACTTACTTGAATATTGTTTTGGTTCTCGATTATTTTCAAATAATTGGTGATTGAGTTTCTGTGCCAACATCCTAAACCATTACTCTCGGTAATGGTATCCGCAATCGCCAGCCTTCATCAAATCTTTAAAATTTACAATATCAGAAATAGTTATTAATCGATCCAAAATATTAAAACAAAGATATCAATCGCTGAACAGACATGGTTTTGCGATTAAGTTTTGGTAACATTTGGTGGCTCTAAACACTCTTTAAGATCATTTTTGTTAAGAAATGACAAGGTTTCCCTAACTTCAACGGATCTAATTGAGGAATCGATCTGGGGAATTGGCTTTATCAAATCTTTATAAAAGAGTAGTACAAATACTTACTTTGCATCGGATATCTTTCGGATTGAGGCGATCGCCTGTTTGATTAAACTGGTTGGGTGTCGGAAATATCCTAAGTCGCGTGCTATTTGCGATCGCACGTACAGCGCCGTTTGTATACTAAAGCGATTTTTTTAGAAAAACTTAACACGCCCAACCATAGTTGTTGTCACATCTATGATATGAGATGTACTTTTTGCGAGTAAACTTTCCAACATTCCCGCGCAATCTCCCAATCTTCCTGAGTATGAATCACCAAAACCCGCACCGCAGAATCTACCGCCGCAACATCATCATCAATTGGCGAATTCAAATTCTTCTCCCCATCCAACCTTAACCCAATAAACCCAAAAACCTCGCAAACAGCAGCCCTGACAACAGCCGAATTTTCCCCAACACCGGCAGTAAAAATTAAAGCATCCAACCCGCCCAAACTAGCCAACATCGCCCCAATTCCGGCACGCAAACGGTGCACGTAAATATCGAAAGCAAGTTGAGCCCGAGAATTGCCATTTGCGATCGCCTCCGCAATCAGCCGCATATCGCTAGAAACCCCAGAAATCCCCTTCAAACCAGAATTTCGATTCAGAATATTATCGAGTTCCTCAGCAGTAAAGTGCGATCGCCTTAACAGATGAATTATAATCCCCGGATCGATCGCACCCGATCGACTCCCCATCATCAAACCATCCAAAGGAGTAAAACCCATCGTAGTGTCAACACTCCGGCCGTCGCGAACCGCCGCGAGAGAGCATCCGTTGCCCAAATGACAGCTAATCAGCCGCAAATCGGCAGAATCGCGGTTCAGAATTTCAGCAGCCCTGCGAGCGCAATATTGATGGCTAATGCCGTGGAAACCGTAGCGGCGAATCCCGTCTTCCAGCCATTCGTAGGGGCCCGGATAGACAAACGCAGCGGGCGGCAAATCCGAGTGAAAAGCTGTATCAAAAACTGCGACTTGCGGCACATTCTTGAGGATTTTTTCAACGGCTTCGATACCTTCCAAGTTAATCGGATTGTGGACGGGAGCAAACTGGGATAAACGAGCGATTTCCTGTTTTACTTCCGGCGAAATCAGCGTGCTTTGCTGATAGTTTTCCCCGCCATGTACGACGCGATGACCGACAATATCAATCTCGTTTAAACTGTTAATAACTTGAGTTTCACCCTGCCACAGAGTCTCTAGCATTCGAGCGATCGCCCCAGCGCGATAATCCGAGGCAATTTCTTCCTCAAACCTATTACCAGCAGCAGTTGTGACTTGCAACTCCCCCGCACCTTCGCGGTGACTCCAGTCTATTTTTGCTTCCCAGAGAGGTTGTGGCGGGCGATCGGGCAAAGAATCATTTAATTCGTAAAGACAGCTTTTTTGACTGCTAGAACCTGCATTTAAAACTAAGATTTTCATGGTAATAGATAATTGGTAATAGGTGATTCAGGGCTTACTCACTCCAACCTCAGAAACCGGATTTTTACCTTTTCTGTTGGTTGGAACCTGTGTATTTTGCTCAAAAACCTGGTTTCTGGCTACCCGTATTGATTGTTAGCTATTCACTAATGACGACTTTATTAAGAAATTTATCAAAATATTAAGTATTAATGCAATCTGTAGTCAAGCGTTACGGTTATTTGATATATCTTCGTCATCAGATTTTCATTGATTAAAATTTAAGGAGCCGATCGCCATGTTGACAACAATTTTATTAACCGTTGCCCCTCGTACCGTAGAATGGAGCCCCACCATTGGGCTGATTATGATTGCCTGCAATATTCTAGCCATTGCTTTCGGCAAATTAACAATCCAGCATCAGAGCACAGGTGGGGCGATGCCTTCAGCGAATATGTTCGGCGGTTTTGGTTTGGGTGCAGTCTTGGGAACCACCTGCTTCGGTCATATTTTGGGCGCAGGTACGATTTTAGGATTGTCTTACATTGGCGCGATTTAGAATCTAGGTGAAGACTGCACACCTTTTCTAAGTACCGGGTAAATTGCGGAGGTTTTCATCCAAGTGCGATCGATCGCCCAAAACCTCCAGCATAGGCCCACGCACATCAAACTTGACTATACTAATAGAAGCTGTTAAAGCAGCAATACGATTGCGATAACTTCCGAGATCGATTCCCAACAACCCGCACAGAATAATCCGAATAGTCGCCTTGTGGGAAACCACCAAAACATTACCAGTCTTGTACTTTTCCTGAATTTCTGCAATAACTAAGGAAGCTCTACTAGAAATCTGCACCGAAGTTTCCCCCTCAGTCGGTGCATTCCAAGCAGGTTCCGCCAACCAGTTAATGTAATCTTCAGCATATTTTTCGCGAACAGACTCAACGGTTTCGCCTTCCCACTTCCCGTACTTAATCTCCTTCAATCCATCGCGGAGTTGCATTTGAATTCCTAGAGTATCGCACAAAGGTGTTGCAGTTGCGATCGTCCGTTTCATGGGACTGACATAAACAGCATCCCAAGGTAATTTTGCGTAAGCTGCGGCAAACTGTGCTGCCATTTGAGCGCCTTCGGGCGTTAATTCTGGATCGAGGTCGCCGCAGAAACCACCTGTTTTGCTGTAAACTGTTTCACCGTGGCGCAGAAAGTAGATTTTTAAGCTCATAAATTCCAGGTTCGTAGTGAGGACTTCAGTCCTCATAAATTACTTAATTGTGATACCAAATCTAGTTTACTCTTCAGTCCGCGAAGGCGGACTTCGTTCGTGTAGAAGCGGTTTCAACCGCCGATTTCATTTGTTTTCTCATCTTAGCAAAAGAGTTTAAAAAACTCCTTCAAATCATCAAGAGCAGGATTATCCCAATCCCAAATATCTTTTTTATGTTCCATAACATAATCAAACTTAGACATACTGCATTTACTTCCAGCTTGTTTTTGTTCCTGCTTTGAGCAAGTATCAAATCTAATATAGTTGCTAATCCAGAATTTATCAAACTCTTTCTGGTTGATTTTCTTTCCCTGGCTTTCTAGGCAAGTTTTCCAGCTATCCAAACAATTAGCATAGGGAGAATCTTTAGCCTTGATTGCCTTTAACAGAGTTTCCAGTTCCCCTCTACCTCCAACATTTGTAAAGTAACAAGCCAATTTTGCATTTGTTCCATGATCTGTTGTACAAATATCGATAAATTGTTTAGTGCTTGACAAGCTTTCAGATTCAAACACTTGTTTTATACATCTATCTACGAATTTTAGCCGTTCTTGCTCTGAACAATTATCAATATCGATAATAATTCCAATCTTTTCGATATCTTTTCGGTCAATCTTTCTTTCTAAATTTTTTAAAGCTTTGATTAACTCTGTTTCGCTCAAGCCTTCCAAACTTTGATAATCATCTATATAAATAGGTGATGCTACCTGGATATCGCAGTTTAATTTCTCAACCATTCCCTGCATAAAAATTTTATCATTTTTACTTTCTACTATGACAATATTACTCACCTCTCACTCCTTCTTTATGCTCTAGTGCGTAATTCAAAGTTTCCAAATCGAGCCGACTTCCGATTATTTGATTTGTTTTGAGTTTCCTTGCTAGTTCAAAATATGCACTGGTGCATTCCTGATTGGATTCTAAACCCACCTTAGCAAATGCTTGAAGCATCTCTAAACTGTGAGTTGTGGCAAAAATCTGGGTATCCAGTTCAACCGCCAACCGGAATAACATTCTCCAAAACTCTCGCTGGTTTGTATAGTGTATGCCATTTTCGATTTCATCAATTAGCAGTATTTTGTGTTCGCTGTTTACCAGTTTAAGAATAATTTCTGCAACTCGGTTCATCGCATCTCCAAACAGTGAGAGAGGTAAACGTTTTTCTCCTTTTCTTCTTAAGTAGAGCGTGGGTTTCCCAATCGAAATACTGTCTACTAATTCTATTGAAGAGTCTAGAATTTGAAAAGCTTTTAAAACTTCGCTATCTTTTTCATTCAAACGCGCCAGGTCAAATAGTTCCGTTAAATTCCTCTCAAAAGACCTCATACAAGATGGAATGAAAGGCGGTTCTTTAACATTAGGGCGACTGCCAAACCCCATTTTGCTGGATGAAGTAGCTATGGCAACGGAATTAACAGTTTCTCGATTATATTGAGTTAATTTGAGATTTAGGACTGACAAATCATCTTTATTTTTCAAGAATAACTCTCTTAATCTTTCTATATTTTGGTCGGAAAAAATATTGTCCACATTTCCAGATTCATCTAACCAAATTTCTATTTTATCTACGACATTACTTTCATCTTTTCCATTAATTACTATAACTGCGTCTTTGTTGAGGGAATAAAACAAATTGTCCCATTCCCTTTTATATATTGAGTCTATTGATGGTGTCCATTCTAAAGATTCTGATGATTCTGACGATTCCATTCTCAGCTTTTTTAATGCAAATATACTTCTACCGTCAGGATCGTTATAGAGAAAAAGTGCTTCTAGCAAAGCTGTTTTGCCAGCATTGTTTTTGCCGCCGATTAAATTGACTCTTTCAAACCCAGAAATTTTGATTTGCTCAAAACACCTAAAATTTTGGATTTCTATTTCTTTAAGCATTACTATTTTGGATATCTAAATCCTGAATTACGGCTGACTTATTCTAATACAAATCGAATCCTGTAGGGACACGGCACTGCCGTGTCCTAATCCACAAACCCTCGCCGGAGAAGGCATTGCCGTGTCCCTACCCAGAATATTGCTAACCAGGTGCGCCCGATCGCACACCTTGATCTCCTACCACCGTCGGATCTTTAGTTTCCTTCGGCTTTTCAGACGAAACAGCACCACCGTGAGGCCACTTCCAGTCGCGGATTTCCGGCAAATCGTCGCCGTGTTTGATGATATACTCCCTGTGCTCGATAAGCTTGTCTCGCATAGCTTGTTTACCGTAAGCAGCAGCATAACTCAGTTTCGGAACGCGATCGAGTACATCGCCAACTAAATGGAAGCGATCGAGATCGTTCATCACCACCATATCAAACGGCGTCGTAGTCGTTCCCTCTTCCTTATAACCGCGAACGTGAATATTCGGGTGATTCGTCCGGCGGTAAGTCAACCGATGAATCAGCCAAGGATAGCCGTGAAAAGCAAAAATCACCGGCTTATCTTTCGTGAACAAAGCATCAAAATCCCTGTCAGATAAACCGTGAGGATGTTCGCTAGATGGTTGCAAAGTCATCAAATCCACCACATTCACCACCCGCACTTTCAAATCAGGATAATCTCGGCGCAAAATATCAACAGCCGCCAAAGTTTCCAGCGTTGGAACATCACCCGCACAAGCCATTACCACATCCGGTTCGCCACCTTTGTCATTGCTAGCCCATTCCCAAATACCGAGGCCCGCCGTACAGTGTTTAATCGCAGCATCCATGTCCAAATACTGCAAAGCCGGCTGCTTCCCAGCAATAATCACGTTCACGTAGTGGCGGCTGCGGAGACAGTGATCGGTAACGGACAGCAAAGTATTAGCATCGGGCGGCAAATATATCCGCACAACTTCCGCTTTTTTGTTGATTACGTGGTCGATAAAACCCGGATCTTGGTGCGAAAAACCGTTATGATCTTGCCGCCAAACGTGAGAAGTTAGTAAGTAGTTGAGAGATGCGATCGGTCTGCGCCAAGGAATCTCGCGAGTAGTTTTCAACCATTTAGCGTGTTGGTTGAACATGGAATCAATGATGTGAATAAATGCTTCGTAGCAGGAGAAAAAGCCGTGCCTTCCTGTTAGCAAATAGCCTTCCAGCCAACCTTGACACAGATGTTCGCTGAGGACTTCCATCACGCGCCCGTCGGGAGAAAGGTGCTCGTCATCCTCCGGTAAAACACTACCCATCCACTCCCGCCCAGTCACCTCAAACACCGGATCGAGGCGGTTTGAGGCAGTTTCGTCCGGCCCGACAATGCGGAAATTGGCGTTTTTCTGATTCAGTTTCATCACATCCCGCAGGAATCGCCCAGTCACGCGAGTTGCTTCACCCATCACAGTCCCCGGCTTTTGCACGTCTACGGCGTAGTCTGCAAATTCTGGCATTTTCAAATCTTTCAGCAGCAGACCGCCGTTAGCGTGGGGATTTGCCCCCATCCGTCGATCGCCCTTTGGTGCAAGTTCCGCCAATTCTGCAATCAGTTTACCCTTGTCGTCAAACAATTCTTCCGGCTTGTAGCTTTTCATCCAATCTTCCAGGAGTTGGACGTGGCCAGGCTTAGAAGCCATTTCAGCTAATGGAACTTGGTGCGATCGCCACGAGCCCTCAGTTTTTTTCCCATCAACTTCTTTCGGCCCCGTCCAACCTTTCGGGCTTTTAAGTACAATCATTGGCCACTGAGGGCGATCGGAATAGCCCTTAGTCCGGGCTTTCTCCTGAATCGCCTTAATTTCGCCGATCGCCATATCCATCGTTGCAGCCATCAACTGGTGCATCGTTTCCGGGTCTGAACCCTCCACCCAATAAGGTTTGTAGCCGTAACCGACCATCAAACTCTCCAATTCCTCGCGGGGAATCCGGGCCAACAGGGTAGGATTCGCAATTTTGTAGCCATTCAGGTGCAAAATCGGCAACACAGCCCCATCCCGAACCGGGTTGAGAAACTTGTTAGAATGCCAGCTAGCAGCCAGCGGGCCAGTTTCTGCTTCCCCATCGCCGACAACCGCTGCCACAATCAAATCGGGATTATCAAAAGCCGCGCCGTAAGCGTGGACAAGGGCGTAGCCAAGTTCGCCACCTTCGTGAATCGAACCCGGAGTTTCCGGCGCAACGTGGCTGGGAATACCGCCGGGAAACGAAAACTGTTTGAACAGCCGTTGAATTCCCTCTTCATCTTGGGAAATGTTCGAGTAATATTCGGTGTAAGTTCCTTCGAGATAGGTGTTAGCCACCAAGCCCGGCCCGCCGTGTCCGGGGCCTGCGATGTAGATAGCGTTTAAGTCTTGGGATTTGATGAGGCGGTTGAGGTGAACGTAGATGAAATTGAGGCCTGGAGTGGTGCCCCAATGTCCGAGGAGTCGGGGTTTGACGTGTTCGAGTTTGAGGGGTTCTTTGAGTAGCGGGTTGTCGAGGAGATAGATTTGTCCGACGGAAAGGTAGTTAGCCGCCCGCCAGTAAGCATTGATTTTGCCTAGTTCTGAGTCGGAAAGCGGCTTTAATTGTGGGATCTCGGTGGTTCCTAGCATCATCGGCTATTGACTCCTGAGTTGTGGTTGTTTGGTTAAAGTTTGTCGCGCAGTTTGTCGCGCAGTTTGTCGCGCAGTTTGTCGCGCAGTTTGTCGCGCAGTTTGTCGCGAAGTGCGATCGGGATTAATTTGTTATTTGTGACGTTTGGTATTTAAACTCCCTGTCTTTCACATAAACAATTGAATTGTAGCTTGTTTTTGTCTAAATAACAGTTTAAATTAAGGTTAATTTCTGCCTGAATCTCGCGCAATTTTGACGCTATAAAAGCAATAACTTGTGAGGGTTCAAGGAATTCGGCAATAAAAAATAGGATTTCTAACTTTAGGGTGTGTACTGTACATTTTCTCCGTAGGTGCTGCGCCTCATTGGATGTGTTCTACAAATCCCCAAAAAATACTTCTTAAGGTAGATGTCAGAATGATTCGATATCAGAAATTTCTCAACAACTTCCAAAGATATAGCAATGCTATTTAAATGGTGAACTGGCTTTTTTTTAATGAACCGCAGAGGCACAGAGGGCGCAGAGTAAGAGAGTGGAGAGAAAGAGGGATATGCAGCAATTCGGCATCGATTGCTATAGTAATTCAATATATAGCCTTTCTCAAAAAGATGAGGTATGACTGACAGCTTATATAACCGCTTAAAGAGGGCCCAAGCCCAACAACGTACCTCGTCTTTCTGATAACGGCTATATATTGAATTATTTGAGGTTATATAAAAAATAAAAGCTGTACCGGGGATGTACGTTGGGAAACCTTTGGTTAGGTATTTGTTTATATTTGTGGCTGGTTATAAAACAGCGAGACGAGAATTATGAATTGAGCCAAGCGAATAGTAAAATATTTTTTACCGGGAGTTTCAGCCTTGGTTGCCGAAAGGGTTTAATGTACAGTCGCTGAATTATTGGGCAAAAATTATCATGCTTTACTGAGTGGATGAAAGGGAGGGATTTGAGTATTTTTTTTGAAGTTGCTGGATGAGTTTTGTCAGCGGGATACAAGTTTAAAGGTTGATGGGGTTGAGGCTGAGGGGAGACAATTATTAGTCAGAGATAGATACGATCCAAGAATTTAATCTATATTTAAACTCTTGATTAAATATTTAACGAATTCCGGTCAAGTGAAGTTAAAACCTGCTGTGATGTGAGCTTCTTTATAACTATAACTTAACCTAAATCCCTACTTATTTTTAATGAAAGTATGAGAAGCTTTTTGTGGATATTGATTATTGATATGCCCGCTTTTTGGATGTGGCGGGCGTCAAATCCTGGCATCTACACAGATTCAGAACCAAATTTCCAGGTAATTTCTTAAGAACTAATCGGCAAACCTATGACTAATATTAACGGCAATACCGCCGCCCCTAGTTACGTCAACAATCTCAGTGACAGCAATCTGAGTGCAGGTTACAAACTGACTCCTCTCTTGACAGTAGGCGACGAAATTCCCCAATTGACTGGGAATTTTGGCAGCTACACTGCCAACGCAACCAATCGCTATGCTTTCACAGGCATTCCCGATGGTTTAGGTATTCAACAACGTCCCAACGGTAACTTCTATGTCTGGGTCAACCACGAATTAAGTAATACAACAACCACAGACATTTCTAGCACAGCAACAAATTCCAAAATCAAAGGTGCCAGAGTCTCCTTATTTGAGTTTGACTCAAATTGGAAGGCGATCGGCGGTCGGAATTTAATTGAACGAGTTCAAGACGGTGCAAAAACATTTGCCCTGGATTTAACCAGCGGAAACTACAGCTTCCAAAGTAGCACGGGCCCGGAAACTTTTAATTTTGGCCGCTTCTGTTCGGGATACTTAGCTGATTCTGGGTTTGTTGACAGCAGTGGCAACCCTACACCGATTTGGTTTGCGCCAGAAGAAACTGATTCGGCTAGCCGTGGTTTTGCAGTCAGGCCGGATGGAACTGCGATCGCCCTTAATGGCTTGGGACGCTATTCTAAAGAAAATGTCGTTTCTGCCACTCAGTACCGCGCCGGTAACGCCAGCAAAAAGACTGTTCTGATCTCTACTGAAGACTCCAGCGACGGCGAACTTTATATGTTCGTTGGAGATCAAACCGCTGCTGACCCCAACGGGTTTAACAACGGGAAATTGTATGTCCTGCGTGTGGGAACCATTGACAACGAAGGACAAGTTTCCAAAACTGGCGCGATGACTGGAACTTGGACTGAGGTAGACTCTAGCGTGGTTTCTGATGGTACAGCCTTGAGTAATTGGGTGAATGCCTCTGGACGTTCAACTAACTTCCGCCGATTGGAAGACATTGCTGAAGACCCCAAAAACCCCGGTACATTCTACTTTGTTACTACTGGGACGAATAATTTGCCCGGAGCAAGCACTACAACGACTACCGCCAGTCAGGCTGAAAATCCTTACGGCAAACTCTATCGTTTCAGCTTAAATGCTACTAATCCGACGGGCCCAATTAGCAATTTTGAATTGTTGCTGGAAGGAGGGCCTGGTAAGGGTGTCAGCTACGACAACCTGGCTGTAGACGCCCAAGGCAATGTCTTGCTTCAGGAAGACGAGACAGCATTTGGCGGTGAGGTGATGAAGGCAGAAAAACGCGAAGGCCGGGTCTGGTCGTACAATATTGCTGCCAATAATGGTCGGGCTTTAGGTGCTCGAACGGTGTCACCGCTGTTTGAGATTAACGAAAATGCCGGAGGTGCCAACTTTAATAACTTCACCACGCCCGGTGAATGGGAATCTTCTGGGATTGTTGCTTTTGGGTCGAACTCCAGCCAAAGTTCTTATCTGTTTGACGTTCAGGCCCACACGATCAGAAATTCGGGAACTAGCACTACAATTTTGCGGGGGAACCACGCAGAAGGCGGTCAGTTAATTTTAGCTACTCCGGTAGGGGTGGCAAAACCAACGGTGGAAACAACGCCTCCACTGTTGGACGATCCGAATGTGTCGGCACAACTGCGGGCAGATGCGGACGATCCGGCGATTTACGTTCACCCTACAGATCCTGCTAAGAGTTTAGTGGTGGCAACTGCGAAAAATGCTGGGTTGCGGGTGTACGATTTGCAGGGAAATCTGTTGCAGTCGATTAATCCTGGGGTTTCAGCTACCGATCGCATTCGCTATAACAATGTTGATGTGGTTTATAATTTCAAGCTGGGCGATCGCACGGTGGATTTGGCGATCGCTAGCGATCGGCGCAATGACAAATTAGCTATTTTCCAGATCGATCCCAATGCGGCTACTCCAGGTCAAACTCTCAAAGATATCACCGATCCTAGCATTGGTACTCTCTTCCGCACGCCGACGTTTAGCGCCGCAGCTTCTACTGACGAAAGTAATGCCTACGGTTTAACTTCGTACCGTTCTCTGACGACTGGCAAATCTTACGTTTTTGTCAACCGCCGCAATACTGGAGATGTCGCACAGTTTGAACTGTCTGCAACTGCTTCCGGTCAAGTAGGTGCTAAGCTAGTACGGAATTTTACGGTAGCTAATCCACCGGCAGTACCAACTGGACGATCGCCTCAACTCGAAGGTATGGTTGCCGACCAACAATTAGGATTCCTGTATATTGGACAGGAAGATGTTGGCATTTGGAAATACTCGGCCGAACCGACTGGCAATTCTACCGGCACATTAATCGATCGCACGCGGGCGCAAGGCGGTACTGTACTGGTAGATGATGTCGAAGGACTTACCATCTATTACGGAGAAAACGGTAAGGGTTATCTTCTCGCCTCCAGCCAGGGAAGCAACACGTTTGCAGTGTACGATCGCGGTGGCAGTAATGGATTTATTGGTGAATTTGCGATCGGTACTAATGGTGCGATCGACAGCAACCAGCAATCTGACGGGGCTGATGTCGTTAACGTGCCTTTAGGCCCTAACTTCCCCTCCGGTTTGTTGGTGACTCAAGATGGATTCAACGATCCGCAGGTTTTGGATAGTCAAAACGAGAATTTCAGCACGAATTTCAAGTTGACGCCGTGGCAAAACGTAGCGACGAGTTTCCCTAAAGCGCTACTCATAGATCCAACAGGCTTCAATCCTCGGAATGTTACGGCGTTGTCAACACCAACACCCGCACCAACACCCGCACCAACACCAACACCTGCACCCACACCAACACCTGCACCCACACCTGCACCCACACCCACACCTCCGATTCCACCAACACCAATACGAACATCAACACCAACACCTGCACCCACACCTGCACCAACACCTGCACCAACACCGACGACTGTACCAACAACACCAACACCAACACCTGCACCAACACCGACGACTGTACCAACAACACCAACACCTGCACCCACACCAACACCGACGACTGTACCAACACCAACACCCACTCCCGAGATAGATACTTGCCTCTGCGATACCTTGGATTTGAGTAACATCAGCTTGTTAGTGACTGATGTTAGTCTCACCGGGACTGCTGGCAACGACTCGATCGCAGGCAGCGCACGCAAAGATGCGATCGGCGGTTTGGCGGGCAATGACAAGCTTTTTGGCTTGGGTGGCAGCGATCGCATAATTGCTGGCTTGGGCGACGACACAGTATACGGTGGCAAAGATAACGATGTCATTCTGGGCGACGCTGGCAACGATTGGCTAAGTGGCGACTCAGGTAGCGACACGATTTTGGGCGGCAGCGGCAGCGATTCTATCTTTGGTGGCAAAGACAACGATCTATTATTAGGTGAAGGCGATCGCGATACTATCTTTGGCGGTGAAGGTAAGGACACTCTCTGTGGCGGTGATGGCAACGACTGGTTATCCGGCGACAAAGACAATGATGTTCTTGACGGATGCGCTGGCAACGATACGCTGTACGGCGGCAAGGGCAATGACATCCTCACCGGTGGCGCTGGCAATGATTTGCTGTACGGCGGTGCTGGCGATGATACGCTAACGGGTGGCAGTGGTAATGACACTTTTGTGTTAGTAGGCAATCAGTCAAGCGATCTAATTCTTGACTTCAGAAAAGGTCAAGATTTAATTGGATTGTCTGGCGGTTTGGCCTTTAACCAATTAAGTATTACTGCTAGTGGCAGCGACACATTAATCCGCCTTGCAAATAGCGATCGGCTGTTAGCAACTCTCAAAGGCGTGATTCCAAGTGCGATCGCCTCGACTGATTTCACCCCAATCCTGATCTAATACCGTTTTGCCGATCGCGCTTTTTGAGTAAAAAGAGCGATCGGTCAATATAATATCTGGCAACCTTGTCTGTCATCAATCAAATCACAGACCTCTCGCAAAAATAGCTAAGACGGGCAAAATGCCCATCCCACACAAATCTTTTTTTCTTGTGGGATGGGCATTTTGTTCGTCCTTAAATTCTTATCTTTCCGAATGCTGCACCTCCAACCAAGCCTCCAAATCCGCCAGAGTAGCAAAATCCAACAGCGCCTCACTCAAATCTTCAAGCACCAGCAAGGGCAGATTAGCAAGGCGCGATCGCATTTCCTCAGAAATTTCTTGCCGCAACCGACGGGTTAATTGTCGGACAATCAGGGCACAGGCTTCTGCCTGCCGCCCTTCCTGCCGTCCTTCCTGCCGGCCTTCTGCCTTAGCTTCTTGATAGAATCTCGTTTCCTGCAATGTAATTCCCAACATTGATTCCACCTCAGCTCGACTCAACGATGTAAATTTGTACGACAAAATAGTAGCTAATAGGTCTATTATGTCACGACCTGCTGCTGGTGGAACTTCTTGCTGCACTCGGCTCAGCAAATATCTTGCTTCTGCTGGTGCTTGAGTCTCCCCGACAGTCGTCAACACCATCAGCGCAATCCCTAAAGGCAAAGCGCGAATATCCCCCAACTCATCCAAGCACACCCGATGCACTTGATTGCTGTTGAGCAAAGCTCGATAAGGATAAACATCGCTTTGTTCGACGCTGCGTGATGGATAAATCACTACAGCTTGCCAATCGCTGTAACGACTGCGATTGCGGTAAAAGTATAAAAACGATTCGCCAAACAATCGTTCGTAAAGCTGTTCGTCTTTCTGAAACTGAACTTCACAAAAATAGACAATGCCCGGTTCTTCAGATTCTGGGGGCAAAAATACGCCGTCTATTTCAAACTTAGGTTCTTTGACTGCAACCGAGTCAAAGCGATAATTGGCAGCATTTGCTGGAGTTGTCGCTAGTAGATCGAACAGCAAAGTGGGCGCTTGTCCGAAAAGTTTGTAGAATATTGAATCCCGCCGCATGAAAGATGTGCAAAGAAAGAGACAAATTAATGCTACTGCATAATGGTTCGCGCAAAATATGCGATCGGCCTCTATCCAAATTTTATTAAAAGGTCGAGTCAAGTTCTACTCAATAAAATCATCAAAATTTCACACATCGCTCGTTTACACTACTATAATAGCAAATATATAGCTAATTCATAAATCGCATAAATTCTATTTTATAAGCATGAAGTTTAATACCGTCCAAGAAGTTACATTATGGAAAAATTTTATATTTAATGGTGAAGTTTATGATTTATCGCATCTTAATGCTCGCTGGATTGAGTATGTTGACAAAAAAGACAAAAAAAATATAATCACATACAAATTTATAGTAACTTATGGTTTACATTGTTTTACTAAAGATTCTGATGATATTTCTAGCGAAGAATCACAGCTATTGATGTACAATGGGCCGAGAGAGTCCAGAACGTTTAATTTTGATAGATATCAACTCTCAAGGCAATTACCAAGTATTGTCGAGTCATTGGGCGAGAAGGAAACCTTAGTTTGTCACGCTGGGTATGGAAAATTTGCAATCGTTAAAATTGTAGATTCAAACGGTATTGAGGTTGATTATTTCGTTGCTTTTGCAGCATTCAGAGAAAGTAAAAGGTTGAGATTACATATACACAGTGCTTATCCTATATACGAAGGCATAGGTAAAGTTGAAAAAGTTGGCTTTTTCGTCATAGCCAAAAAGTTATTGCAGAATAAGGAATTACCGAAGCCCTAAAATAACAAAGGCTCCTTAAGGAGCCTTCGCCAAAATATAAATCTTGGTATTCAGAACGTCTTTACCGGAATTCCTCGACCTCATGGGTAACGGGATGTCATGATTAGATCATGTCTGCTGCATCCTTTTCTCTAATATAGTTCATGGTTTGGATCTATGTCAATTTTTACTCAAGAAAAGTATTAAAATTTTCCAGTGTGGGCAATTTACGGTATGGTACGCTTTCTATTTCTGGATTACCGCAGTTTTTTGGTTTGGTCGATCGCGCCTATGACCTTTCTGGCCTAGGAGGAGATTTGAGACCAACGTCCGGTTATTGATAGGGGGTTGGTGCGATCGACCTTGGGCGATCGAATAGCGATTTGTTAGGTTACTGAATAATCATGCTGTCTCGACTTATGAATCCTCTTCTTGCCTTAACTCTTCCAGTTTAGTGAGTAGCTTTGCTAGTGGTATACTGAACTCAGGAAACTGGACAACTTCGCCTGTTGTCATCTCTTTTATTTCCATTATTTCCCTTCGTGTTTCAAAAGATATAACTTTAAATGTCAGCTCCTCCCAATTTTCTCCATATCTACTTTTGAAGTGAGTGGCTACACCATAGTTTGGCTGAGTAAACGATTCCTGTAGCTGACAAACATCGGTTTTTATACTGTCTGCATATTTTTCGTTGAGTATGCTAGTTCCATCAGTTGCGATTCCTTGTCCCCTAGGCCCCAAGACGGAACCATCAGGAATTTGAAGGATAGGAATTATACCAGCTTTCCGAAAAATATCAATATCATTATCAGAGTAATTAGAATCTATCTCAGTAACACAGTTTAAAGTGTGTGGAGCGAGAATTTCCGCCCAATTATCTTGGACAATTTTCAGTAAGTTTTGATCGGTAAATCCTCCACGATGTGGATGGATATCGATTAAATACATCCTTGCCGTATTGGAATCTGCAATAGCAAATAAGAGATCGCCTGTTCGTTCAACATGATTGGGATTAGAGTTAGTGCCTAAATGGAAGTGAAAGATTTCCCAATCGGAAAACATAAGGTCTTTGTAGTCTGGATCATCGCTCTTTTTACTAAGATGAGGTTTTAAGTTTTGCCCAGACTCCGCTTTCTGGATGAATTGCTCCAAACCTAATCTAATCTCCGGCATAAGAGATTTTCTTGTCAACTCGTTAGACTGCATCACAGTCCATTCAATAATTGGTGGTACTCTCCGCGCCAAGTTAAGAGATCGTATCAAAAGTTTATCAATATCTTCTTCGGGTGCTGGAGGATGCCCTAGCCTGGAAAGTTTTTGGGTAATCACTTCATGAAGATCAGAAATGAAATTTATATGTGCCACTCTATCCTATCTCCTATAATATTCTAGACCCAACTAAATATTAACATACAAATGCGGACTCAACACCTAAGATTATCGCAAAGTACCGTATCTTTTGTCTCCAGTTGCGATCGCGACCTATCTCAAAACCCGATCGCACTTGGGGACATTCTTGGGGACATTCCCCCTGTGCAAACCGGGTTTCTGGGATGAGTGAAAACTAAACTAACTTGACTTAGTTTCTTTCTTAGTCTTTGTCGCAGTCGTCGCCTTTTTAGCAGTAGTTGTTTTCTTCGCCGCAGTTTCCGACTTCGCCGCAGTGGTTTTCTTCGCAGTAGTTGTTTTCTTAGCCGCCGTTTCCGACTTCGCCGCCGTAGTCTTCGTTGACTTCTTCGACTTGCTAGATTTGCCGCCGCCCGCTGCTTCCTTCGCTGCTAACAAATCCAATGCTTTTTGTAAGGTGAAATTCTCCACAGATTCATCCTTAGCCAAAGACGCATTGATATCCCCGTGTTTGACGTAGGGCCCATAACGGCCATCGTAAACATTCAGCATTTCTCCCGATTCTGGATGCGCGCCCAATTCCTTTAATGGTGTCGTTGATTTGCTTCCTCGAACGGCTTTCGGTTGCGCTAACATTTCTAAAGCCCGATCGAGCGTTATAGTCAAAACATCATCAGGAACCTTGATCGATCGATAATCCTTACCAACCTTACCCTGGTCGTGCACCACATAAGGGCCGTACATCCCCAAATTAGCCTGCACCTTCGCCCCCGTTTCCGGGTGAGTGCCCAACAGGCGAGGTAGAGTCAACAAACTCACCGCCATATCAACCGTCACACTATCCTTATCCGTCCCCTTCGGTAAAGAAGAACGCTTCGGTTTCTTGTTCGTTTCCGAAACATCCCCCAACTGAACATAGGGGCCGTAATTGCCAATCAGCACATAAATCGGTTCCCCAGTGTCCGGATGCAAACCCAATTTTTCCGGGCCTTCCGTCTTTTGCTTTAACAGAAATTCAACTTTTTCTGGGTCTAAATCTGCCGGAGTCAAATCTTGGGGAATCGATGCTTTTACCTGGCCTTCTTCGTTTTCAGATTCGAGGTAAGCGCCGTATTTACCGATGCAAACTTTGGCTGTGATATTCTCCAATATCACAGTTCGGGCAACTTTGGCGTCTATCTGACTTTCCTGTTCCTTAACTTGGGTTGCGAGTCCCATTTCCCCTGTATAAAACTTTTGCAAATACGGCAGCCATTTCGCCTCGCCGGTGGCAATTTCATCCAGGGTTTGTTCCATGCGGGAAGTAAAACCCGTGTCTACTAAGTCGGGGAAATGTGTTTCTAATAAAGTGGTGACAGCAAAAGCGGTGAAGGTCGGAATTAGCGCGTTAGCTATTAATTTCGCGTATCCTCGATCGACAATTGTACCGATAATACTCGCATAGGTACTCGGACGGCCCACACCCTCGCTTTCGAGCATCTTCACCAGAGAAGCCTCGGTGTAGCGGGCGGGAGGTTGAGTTTCGTGTCCAACAGCCTCCAAATCCTTGCAATTAGGTTTATCCCCCACCTTCAGCGCCGGCAAAATCACCTCTTGGTCTTCCAGCGCCGCATTCGGGTCATCGGAACCTTCCACGTAGGCGCGCAAAAAGCCCGGAAAATCAATGCGTTTCCCGCTGGAACGGAAACCGGCATCTTCTACCTGAGTTAATACCGTGACGTGAGTTTGGCGCGAATCCGCCATTTGAGAAGCGACAGTCCGCTTCCAAATCAAATCGTAGAGGCGGAAGTCAACGCCATCTAGCCCGGTTTGCTGCGGCGTCCGAAAAGTGCTGCCGGCGGGACGGATAGCTTCGTGGGCTTCCTGGGCGCCTTTACTTTTGGTGGTGTATTTGCGCGGTTGGGGGCTGAGGTATTCGCTACCGTACAGTTCTTGCACGCAACTGCGGGCGGCGGTAATTGCCTGTTCGGACAAATGCACCGAATCCGTCCGCATATAGGTGATAAAACCGCGTTCGTACAAACTTTGGGCGATTCGCATGGTTTCCCGCGCACCCAGCCTCAGCTTGCGGTTAGCTTCCTGCTGTAAAGTCGAGGTCGTAAACGGCGGCGACGGTTTGCGGGTGACTGGCCGTTCTTCGATATTCCCGACAGTCCAAGGCTTGTTTTGAATGCGGGAGAGTAAAGCCCGCGCCTGTTCTTCGTTCAGCAACAGTACGCGGCGGCCTGCGGTAATTTGTCCGGTATTTTCATCGAAATCGCTACCGTTGGCAACTTTTACATTCCCGACTGTCACGAGTTTGGCATCAAAGGCACCCCCCTGTCCCCCCTTACCAAGGGGGGTAGGGGGGGTCAAAGTTGCTTTCAAATCCCAGTAGCTACCTTGGCGGAAAGCGCGGCGTTCCCGTTCCCGGCGTACCAACAGGCGTACTGCGACTGACTGGACTCGCCCTGCGGACAAACCCCAGGCGATTTTCTTCCACAGTAGCGGAGAGAGAGTGTATCCGACGAGTCGATCGAGAATTCGGCGAGTTTCCTGGGCCTGTACCACTCGATTGTCGATATCGCGGCAGTGAGTTAGGGCGTCGCGGATAGCTTCGCGGGTGATTTCGTGAAACACCATCCGCTTGATGGGAACTTTGGGTTTGAGGATTTGCAGCAAATGCCAGGAAATGCTTTCGCCTTCCCGGTCTTCGTCAGTGGCTAGAATCAGTTCTGTAGCTTCTTTTAGCGCGTCTTTGAGTTCTTTAACAATTTTCTTTTTATCTTTGGGGACAACATAGAGGGGTTCAAAGTCTGCCTCCACGTTGACGCCGAGTTGCGCCCATTTTTCACCTTTAACGGCTTCTGGTATTTCTTCGGCGGAGGATGGGAGGTCGCGCACGTGGCCCATAGATGCCTCTACCCGGTACGTAGAGGGCAGGAAGTTACGAATGGTACGGGCTTTGGTGGGAGATTCGACGATGACTAAAGTTGACATGGCATCTTTTTATATATGGATGGCGGCGCAGTTAGAGTGTCTAATTTACAGAGTGTAGGTCGGATGTCAAGACTTAGGGGAACTTTAGGGGATGATTTCAAATTACCTTAATGTTTAAGTTACTGCCGATCGGGTTGCAGGTCACAAGCTGATGGGATTTTACTGCTTTTGGGGCAAAGACCGGGAACCCTTGTCTCTGCAAGATGCACGGAATGTCTCTCACCTGACTCTAGCAGAATTGGCGGTAACTGGATGCTGAGACTGTTGGATGCGGGCGGATGGTTCCTCTGTTGTAGATTTGAGATTGTAGATTTGAGATTGGGCAAGATTTGATGGTTTCCCCACGACAAAGACTTGAAATGCGATCGAGAATTTGTCCAATAGTCGATCGCACTCACCAGCTAACATCAGATATTGTGGACTAATTCTTGATACCATTTTGGGAGCGCGTTATTATAAACACTATGCGTATCTTGTCCCGCAGCACCCTAAGAGACTTCTGGGAGTTTCATCCAGATGTTGAAGAAGCACTGAAAACTTGGTACTACGAAGCATCTCAGGCGGATTGGCAGAGTCCAGCCGATATTAAAACTGCTCATCGTAATGCCAGCATTATTGCTAACAATCGTGTAGTTTTTAATATCAAAGGCAATACCTATCGACTGATTGTGGCAATTCGTTATGACATTGGGATTATTTTTATAAGATTTATTGGCACTCATGCCGAGTATGACAAAGTAGATGCGGAAACTATCTAAACAGAGGTTGATGTATGGAATTACACCCAATTAAAACAGAAACAGATTATCAGGAAGCCCTGCGATCAATTGAATCACTGTTTGATGCAGCCCCCAATACCCCAGAATGCGATCGATTAGATATCCTCAGTACCTTAGTGGAAGCTTATGAGAAGGCAAACTTCCCCATTGAAATACCAGATCCAATCGCAGCAATTCAATATTATATGGATACCCGTGGATGGTCTCGTCATGATTTAGAGGTATGTCTTGGCAGTCAAGCTAGAGTCTCTGAAGTGCTATCTCGCAAACGTTCTCTAACCTTGGAGATGATTCGGAAGTTGCATCAAGAACTCGGGGTGCCGGCTGAAATTTTGATCCAGCCATATCAATCGGTACAAACCCCTGCTTAAGTATTTTTGTTTACTGCGGATCGAATTTCGTCTGCACCGCAAATTCAGCAATTTCTGTCAGGCTTTAGTCAGGATCGAGAGATAACCTTGAGATAGCCAAGGAGGATATTTTGTGAATGTAAAAGCTTTTGACGCCTATCGCTCTCGATTTCTGCAATTACTTGAGTACATTGATTCAAATCTGGAAGAAAATCTCAGTGTAGATAAACTCAGTATTGTTGCTGCGTTCTCGAAATATCATTTTCACCGACAATTTTCTGAGTTTTTAGGAATCGGCGTATACAAATACGTCCAGTTAAATCGCTTGAAGCGCGCCTCTTATCAGCTCGCATTTCGCGATCGCCCAATCGTCGATATCGCCCTCACGAGTGGCTACGAAAGTCCTGAAGCCTTTGCTCGTGCATTCAAGAAGAGCATAGCACAAACTCCTTCTGAATTCAGAAAGCAGCCGCAATGGGAAAATTGGCACGCCACTTACCAACAATTAAGCGAACTGAGGAACCAACACATGAAATCCGATACATCCGCTGAACAAGTCAAAATCGTCATCTTCCCAGAAACAAAAGTTGCAGCCCTCGAACATCGGGGAGATCCGCAACTAATCGGTAATTCTGTCCGCAAATTCATCGAGTGGCGCAAGCAAAATAATCTGCCTCCCAAGGTGAGCAAAACTTTTAACATTGTCTACGACAATCCAGCGGAAACCGCGCCGGAAGACTATCGCCTGGATATTTGTGCAGCCACGGATCGTAATTTTACAAACAACTCATTCGGGGTGATTGGAAAAATTATCCCTGGAGGTCGTTGTGCCGTACTGCGGTATACTGGTTCTAACGACAATCTTGGTGCAGCAGTAAGATATCTTTACTCCGAATGGTTGCCACAAAGTGGTGAAGAGCTGCGAGACTTTCCGCTATATTTTGAGAGAGTCAGTCTTTTTCCAGATGTACCAGAATCTGAGGCGATTACTGACTTGTTTCTGCCTCTGGAGTAGTTGAGTCTAACTAATACCAGTATCCAAAATATTTGTGGCAATATATTTGGGTATTGGATTCACAATTGTTTTTGAATGATTCTGGTGCGTCGCTATGAGATTGTCGATCTTTGTTAGGGATTATATCGGAATGATTTAACCGCAGAGAACGCAGAGGGCGCAGAGAAAGAAGAGAGAGATGAATAATTCCGATGCTACCGGATTTGATATTATTCATAGCGACACACTCTACAAGTAAAGTAGTTTAATCCGATTTAACACATAACTTTTATGGCATTTGAATTCGACCATATCTTCATTTTAACTGATATTGGTGCCCCGATCGCCGATCGCCTATTATCATTCGGTTTAGTCGAGGGCTCGTCTCGCATTCACGCTGGACAAGGTACCACTAATCGCTGTTTCTTTTTCCATAACGCCATGTTGGAACTGTTGTGGGTGCGCGATCCAGACGAGGCGCAATCTGAGCCTATTTATCGGACTCGTCTTTGGGAGCGATCGACAAATCGCAATAATGGCGCCTGTCCCTTCGGCATCTGTTTGCGTTCAACCACAGGTTCTGAGGACACTGTAGCATTTTCTAGTTGGGCATATCGTCCGCCCTATTTACCTGAAACAATCAGTATCGCGGTAGCCACAAATAGTGATAATTTAACTGAGCCGATGCTGTTCCAAATTCCCTGGGGAAAACGTCCAGATTCATCCTCTGCTGAGAAATTACAGCCCCTGAATCACGGTGTTGGCTTCCGCGAAATTAGTCGTGTAGAATTAGTCAGTCCTGCTGCGAATAATCCCTCACCAGAACTGCAAGCAGTAATTGATACAAATCAGGTCAAGTTACGACTCGGAACCGAGTATTTTGTGGAACTTGGTTTTGATGGAGAAGTGCAGGGAAAACTGCTAGATTTCCGACCTGGATTGCCGCTGATTATTAGTTGGTAGCGTGAATCGGCAACCTACTCCTATAGCTGAAAGCGATTTTATGTATGACAAAAATATTGTAACGATTGCCATTGTAGAGACTGTTGATTTAGTTGTAAAATAACCGTTGTAGTCTCGAGAGTATCATTCGATTAAAAATAAAATTGACTGGCAGTTCAGGCAATTGCGGCCAGGATAATTTTACCATTAACTGTTATAGCCTTTCTCAAAAAGATGAGGTATGACTGACAGCTTACAAAACCACTAAACTCAGAGGGCTGAAGCCCAACAACGTACCTCACCTTTCTGAGAACCGCTATACATTTTTTATCGATTCCCCAGTCATCGATCGCAATCCTCGCGCCAATTCCTCCATACCCACAGCAACCGCTTTTATTTGAACTCCAGATGGACATAACATCGAAGCTATTTGTCACATCCCTATTTAACCTCATTTAACCTCAACCGAAGCAGTTGAAAACGAACTTTCAAAATCAACGCAAGCAGCGACGATTGACGTACACCCTGCCACCTCCGCCGATTTTGATCTGTTAATATATTATTGGGTCAGTGCTAAAAATATGCCAAAAATAAAGGTAGATAAAATGATGTTGAACCTCCGCCCGGCCACCTCCGCTGATTTGCCTGTGCTACAATATTGGGATGAACAAGCTCATGTAGTTAATGCAGATCCTAACGATGATTGGGGTTGGGAAATAGAACTCGATCGCACTCCTGACTGGAGGGAGCAATTAATTGCTGAAATTGATGGCCGTGCGATCGGATTTATCCAGATTATCGATCCAGCACTTGAGGATAGTCACTACTGGGGCGATTGCGAACCGAATCTACGGGCGATCGATATCTGGATTGGAGAAGAGACAGATTTGGGCAAAGGCTACGGCACACAAATGATGCAGCTTGCACTGACTCGATGTTTCGCCGACTCTGCTGTGACGGCTGTACTCATCGATCCACTTGCTAGCAATACCCGCGCCCACCGCTTCTACGAACGTCTTGGCTTTCAATTTGTTGAACCGCGACGTTTCGGCGAGGATGACTGTTTTGTTTATCGCCTGAACCGGGCAGATTGGCATCCCAGTAATCAGAAGAACGCTGAATAACTTGTTCTTGCACAAGCATCGCCCTGGAAAGGAGGTTAGTGAATGACAAAAATCGTACTTTATATCGCAACCAGTCTGGACGGTTATATTGCCCGTAAAGACGGTAGTATTGATTGGCTTACAGCTTTTGAGACGCACGAAACTGACCACGGGTATGGTGAGTTTTATCAGGCAATTGATGGATTGGCTATGGGCCGCAAAACCTACGAACAGGTGTTGAGCTTTGGCGAGTGGCCGCATTCCGGCAAGCCATGCTACGTTTTTACCCAGCAAAGCCGATCGCCCGATCGCGATGATGTGTTATTTACCTCCGCAACTCCCGATCGATTTCTGCACGAAATGGAGTTGCAAGGACTCAAACGAATTTGGCTAGTTGGAGGTGCCGAATTAATCGCCTCATTCCTCCAATGTCAACTGATTGATGAATATATTCTGTCCATCGCACCGATCGTGTTAGGCGAAGGAATTCCCTTATTCTTGCCATCTCCCATGGAGATGAAATTAAAGTTAATAGAAGTACAGAAGTATCCCACCGAATTAGTTCAAGTAAGATACACCAAATATAAAAGTCAATAAAAAAGACATACAAAGGAAGCTCTCACAGGGCAAAGTTCGCATTGAATTCTGCTGGTAAATCAGTACAGGTTCTATTTGTCGAGTGATGTCTAGCTTTAAAATGATTAGATGCGTACCAA
This sequence comes from Microcoleus sp. CAWBG27, assembly GCF_020883145.1. NCBI lineage: Bacteria > Bacillati > Cyanobacteriota > Cyanophyceae > Oscillatoriales > Microcoleaceae > Microcoleus > Microcoleus sp. CAWBG27. The sequence continues at coordinate 25,871 of NZ_JAHREU010000047.1, read as the reverse complement.
TTGCATCGGGATAGCGACGGTTAACAACAACTTTGAGTGCCAGAACAGCAGCAATCAGGTAAATTCCAAACCTCTGTCCACAACCAGAAGTTTGATGAAAGCCGGCGAAGTCCCGTGATTGCTATCAGTCAAATGTGTATCTATCCCAGGGCTGATTTATTCTAATATCAATTTATGATTTAAATCTGGAAAAAGTCTTCAGTAGCAAGAAAAACAGAAATTTTTGATAATTTGCTAAGCCTGCTACAGAAAGATCTACCCAAAGCCTCATAAAATAAGCGTCAGAGAAATTGGAGAATTTTAGAAGGCATCAGTCCTGCTATCAATCCCAATCTCCTGTTGCTTAAAAAGAAGAGCTTGCCTAATATCGATAGGGAATGTTGAGATTTAGTAAAACCCCCATTACTGGTATTGTTAACAAAAAATTTGTACTACATGAGGACGATGATTATATCTATTTAGGCGATCGTCTCAATTGAGACTGATTACCAGGAATATTTGGTAAGGTGAGACAGGAAAATGTCAGTGATGCAACCGCATCAAAATCTCGCAATCGAATCGGATTTCCAGCGGTATGGTTAACGGCTTGAAAACACTCAGGCTGTTATGAGTTTCCTTGGGTGCTGCCCTACAGCTTGCTTGGAACAATTGAGATCGATGGTAATGGCACCGACAAAGTTATTGTCAAACGCGCTCTGAGTATGAAGGCACTAGCTTTGAGTTCTAGGAATACAAAATGGTCAACTCAATCGCATTTTAAGGGGTGAAGGGTACGGTTGTCAAAGTTGTTTTCCAGGAATGTAAATTCGTTGAGGATTTTATGCCAAACTCTACTTTGAAATCATCGATCCCAGAAGCAAAACTCGAAGCAGTTGAAACAGCAATTCAAACTGCTTTTAATACCAGAAACGTCGAAAGTATCCAGCTTCTAACTGGAGGGTTCTCCTCGGCGCTTGTTTATAAAATTATCGTGCGTGGTAAAGCTTATGTATTAAGGCTGATTATGCAGGTCGATGCCCTCAGCGATCCAGTTCGGCAATATGCTTGCATGAATTTGGCCGCAGAAGCTGGCATTTCACCACAGGTTTATTATTTCAGCACGGAAGATGCTTTAGCAATTACCGACTTTATCGAAGCTGTGCCTTTGTCAAAATATGTTGGCTCGCGAGATGATTTGCTGACAGAATTCGCAAAAATGATTGAATCGATTCATGCTATCTCGCTTTTTCCAAAATTCGTGAATTTCATGGATGGCATTGACGGTTTGATTCGGGAGTTTAAGGATTCAAAAATATTGCCAAAAACTGCAACAGCAGAAGTTTTCAAATATTACTCAGAAATCCAGATGGTTTATCCGCGTCACGATCGCCATTTAGTCTCAAGTCACAACGATTTGAACCCACACAACATTCTTTTTGATGGCAATAAATTCTGGGTTATTGATTGGGAGGGAGCCTTTGGGAGCGATCGCTATGTGGATTTGGCGATCGTTGCCAATAGCTTTGTGACTACCGAAAAGCAGGAAAACATCTATCTCAAGGCATACTTCGGTGACGCACTGGACGACTGCAAGCGCGATCGCTTTTTCCTGATGCAGCAAATTTGTCACATTTTCTACGCACTGCCGTTTATGAAGTTTGCTGCGGCGTTGCGTCCTCCCAATTTCGTCCATGATAGCAACATGGATACGCCTGGTTACAGACAATTTTGCTGGCAAGTTGGGGCTGGTGAAATTTCGCTCAATTCCTATGAAGGGAAACTATTGTTTGGTAAAGTATTGTTGAACGAGGCTTTGCACAATATGAAAACAGCGCGATTTGTAAGAGCGATCGAGAAAATGGCATAATAAGATATGATGTTCGCAACCTAACTCTGTGAATTCAGATTCCATCTCTGGAGAGCAAAACAGTTCCATAGATCCCGATTAAGGGGTAGCACATTGATTTCCACAGCAATGCAAAATCAAGAAATCACAGATTTTGGAATCAGGCTGATTGCAACGGTGAATGGGATTGCAGCCTTACTGCACTTGGGTTTCTGGATATTTGCTTTCCTCCGGCTGCCCCGTCCATCGGTTGTCGAGACAGAAGCAGAACGTGTTGATTTAATCGTGACTTACGGGTTGGGAGTTGCGGATCTTTTATGGTCTGTACCTCTGTTGATTGTGGGTTGTTTTTGGCTTTACAATGGCAGCGATATTGGTTGGCTAGCGGCACAAATGGCAAACGTGCTTTATTGGTACTCTTTTACCTTCATTCTGATGCGCGAACTGAATGCCAAGTCTATTCGTTTTGGCACTCTGCTATTTTCGCCGTTTGCGATGTTCTCGCTGTGGGCGGCCTGGTATTTATGGCAGGTTCGCACCATGTTTTACTAACCAGACAACAGGTTAATAGTGCAGGAAAAGTTCTAGCTGGATGATTCTGAAGCAAAACTACTGATTGGAAAAGTATTGTGAAATGAGGCTTTGCACAATATGAAAACAGCGTGATTTATAATGGCGATCGAGCAAATGGCTCGATAAGATGTACGCTTTAGTTATGACATTCTGGAAAATTGCCTGCGTTTAGTAGGCGGGATAGTTAGATCTAAATTTTACCTTGTTGCCGATCGTTAAATGAAACATACCGCAATCGGGTATTGCAGAAGGTGGGGATGCGGTTTGTGTCCGATGTTGCTCATTCTCAATTAGGTACAATCTGGCTCTGGCAGATCGATCGAGATTCTGCCAATCGTTGGTTGACAGTTGACAGTTGACAGTTGACAGTTGACAGTTGACAGTTGACATTTAAGCACGAAAATCAAACGGTTGATTTGTAAAGAAGTCTAGGCTTTATTCATGAGGTTATTTACCACAATTATTGTAGAGACGGGTTCGCGGGCGATCGCAAATATCAGCCATAACACCCGCAAACCCGATTCAACTGGGAAATTTTAAGCTCGCAAATCGCCTAAAGCTTTCAATGCAAATTGTGGCAAAGCCAACATCCGGCGCCAGCGCCAAGGTTCTTGATAAAGCCGGTACAACCATTCTAAATGATTGTCGCAAAACCACGCCGGTGCGCGGTCTTTTGTTCCCGCCCAAATATCAAAACTGCCGCCAACTCCCACCCAAATTGACTGCGGGCAAAGGTGGCGGTGTTCAGCAATCCAAAACTCTTGGCGCGGCACTCCCAAGCCGACAAAAATGATTTTTGGCTGCATTTGTTTGAGGCTTTCACAGAATTCTGTTTCTTCCTCAGCAGAAAGATAGCCGTGTTGAGCAGAAATCGACAATCGATTAACTTTTTGCTGCCAACTTTCCGCCGCCTTCGCCGTGACTCCGGGCGCACCTCCAAAGAAAAATATCGGTTCGGAATTCGGCAATTTTCCGGCCTGTTGCAGCAGCGATTCTGCTAGTTCAATCCCCGGAAACCGCTGTGCGGATTTGCCGCGCATTCGCAAATACAGCACTACTCCAGAACCGTCGGGTATCACGAGCTCCGCAGAACGAATTACATCGGCTAAAGCCGGGTTTTGCTCGGCTTGCATTGCCATTTCAGCATTCAGCGTCACGACGTGAGTGCCTAACCCTTGATGCAGGCGCTCTATCAGCCAACCTGCATAATCGTCTAATATGTGAACTGGTAGCCCCAGGACTGAGAATTGCAGGCGCGATCGATCCATATTTCTTTACTTTGAGATTCCTACATACCTAGTTGTTTAAATTAGCTTAGTTTGGCGATCGCTCCTACACAAGTCTTGAACGTCCAAAACCCGATTTTTGCCACCAAAAGTCTGTTAAGTCATCATTCCGTGGCCGATAAACCGGGTTTTGTACGAGACGCAATGCGTCACTGAGTTAGAGTTGTGGTCTAAATTACGCGCGTGCGAAGCTATCCCTCTTCGTGAATCGCCCCTTAGCGTTCAATTTTCTTTACAGAGCCGTCAGCGTACCATTCCATCGGCACGAGTTCAATTTTACCATTAATTTTCACTGTAGAGTAGACAATTTTTACCAAAGGAACGCTGTTGTTATTGTTGTTGCGGCTAGACATGGCAATTACCTTGTTATGTTTGCAGAACTTGAGAAATGATAGAAACTCTGATATATTTAAAAGTCTATTCACCGCAATTCGGCTCGCATCAGGAAAACTAAGGAAAACGAAATGGCGATCGCAACAACCCAGCGGCAAATCCGGTTAGATTATTACTACCAGCAAATCAAAACCGTCATCCTCAAACGCCAGAACCCAATAACCGGTTTGCTGCCGGCGAGTACCGCCGTTAACGCCCACGGCGACTACACCGATGCCTGGGTGCGCGACAACGTGTACAGCATTTTGGCAGTTTGGGGTTTGGGTTTAGCTTACCGCAAAATTGATGGCGATCGCGGTAGAACATTTGAACTAGAACACAGCACAGTCAAACTAATGCGCGGCTTAATGTTTGCCATGATGCAGCAAGCAAACAAAGTCGAACGTTTTAAAAATACTCAATTGCCCCTAGATGCCCTGCACGCTAAATACAATACTCAAACCGGAAATATTGTTGTGGGCGATGACGAGTGGGGACATTTGCAGTTAGATGCTACATCTATATTTTTGTTGATTCTTGCTCAAATGACGGCTTCGGGATTGCATATAGTTTTTACAATCGATGAAGTCAATTTTGTCCAAAATTTAGTTTACTACATCGGTAGAGCTTACCGCACGCCCGATTACGGGATTTGGGAAAGAGGTCATAAAATTAATCGCGGTAATGCCGAATTAAATGCCAGTTCTGTTGGCATGGCAAAAGCAGCGCTGGAAGCAATAAATGGATTGGATTTGTTCGGAGTTAACGGTTGTCAAGCATCAGTAATTCACGTTTTGCCGGATGAAATTGCTAGAAGCCGCATCACTTTGGAATCGCTTTTGCCTCGCGAATCTAGTTCAAAAGAAGTAGATGCTGCTTTATTGAGCGTGATTAGTTTTCCTGCTTTTGCTGTGGAAGACAAAGAATTAGTAGCACGGACTCGCAATAAAATTATTGACAAATTGCAGGGAAATTACGGCTGCAAGCGGTTTCTGCGGGACGGACACCAAACAGTTTTAGAAGATGCCGATCGCCTGCATTACGAACCGACAGAATTAAAGCAGTTCGAGAATATAGAATGCGAGTGGCCGCTATTTTTCACTTATCTGCTCTTGGACGGTATATTTGAGGGAAATCAAGCCCAAGTCGAAGAGTACCAGCAGCGTCTGGCATCTCTGGCAGTCGATCGCGCTGGTTTACCGCTCCTACCAGAATTGTACTACGTCCCTAGCGTAAATATAGAAGCCGAAAAATTAAATCCCCGCAGCCAGAAGCGCTTGCCCAACGAAAATGTTCCCCTAGTTTGGGCGCAAAGTTTATATTTTCTCGGTCAATTGCTGAACGAGAAATTAATTGCAGTGGGCGATATTGACCCGCTAGGAAGGCATCTGTCAGTCGGCCAGCAAAGAGAACCTTTAGTCCAAATTGCCCTGTTAGCTGAAGACGAAGATTTGCAAGCAGAATTAGCAGCTAACGGCATTGCAGCCCAAACGCCCAAGCAGGTAGCACCAATTCAAGTCCGCCAGACTAAGGAATTATCCGCTATTTACGCGGAGATTGGACGCAACGATCCCCTAGGCTTAACCGGTCGCCCCGTGCGCCGTTTGCGGAGTTTGACCACTTCCCGAGCGTTCAAAATTCGCGGAGAGGCGATCGTATTTCTCCCCTCATTTTTGGACAGAGAAGAATTTTACCTAACTCTAGACTACCATTTTCTAGTATCTAAAATCCAAAGTGAAATCGCTCACATTCACCGCCACTGGTATCAGTTGGGACGCCCCACAGTAACGCTAATGTTAACTCATGCGATGCTAGAAACCGGCCGAGAAGCGTTGTTAGACTTGATGAAAGAACTCCGGGACGGACACTGCAAAAACACGCCAGTTAAACTCGGAAATCTCAACCAGTTAATGCTGACTGCGGGTACGGAAAGAATTGATTTCATGCACGATTTTGAATTCACCGAATCTCCGGTAACAGGTGCAATCGAAACCCGCAGCTATCTAGGTTACAATCCCGAAAAAACTTGGCCTTTGGGTCACACGCAAGAATTTAAACTAGAGTGCGAAACAAATACTAAATTGCTGCTCGCCAGCCTGCGCGGTTCAGAGAACTTGTACGAACAAATAGAGCTGCTGCACACATTGATCCGACTCAAAGGACTAAATTTCGATACAGGATTTGGGGGTGCTGAAGCAACAGTAAAAGTTGTGGATTTGCTCAACGAAGTTTATACAAAAGCGGGAGAAAGTTCGCAATCAAAAATCCAATGGGCAGTCATCCGCTATGCCGCAGGTTTGCTCGACAAAGTTGATATCAGCTTGTCAGATGCGGTGACAGATATTTTGGTCAGACAAAAACAAATTGCTGTCGGGAAAGCCTACAGCGAAGATTCGGTGATTTCGCGGCCTGGTTCTTACATGGAAGTGATGGATAAAATTCGGGAATTCTGCGGAGAAGATGTTCGCGATCGAGTTCTCACCCAAGAAGTTATTATCTATCTCAGCGTCCTAATTAAAGCCGAACCGCAGTTATTTAAAGGTTTGCTGACACTGAGAGTTAGCTACTTTATTTTGTTGTTAACCAGCGAATTAGCCCGCGAATTGGGAGTTACGCAAAATGAAGCTTACGAACATTTAATGCAGCTAAGTCCCTTTGAAATCAAAAATCGCCTGCGCCAAGTGTTGACAGAATATGAGGAAATGAATCAAATCCTCAAAGAGCAAGAATCTTTGCGCGTCAAACAGCCGGAAAAAGATATTGAATGGGTAGTCGCACCAGTTTCGGAAGAACCACAAATGCCTGCGGGAGGATGGCGTCGCAAGCGGCAAATGGAAGGCGCAGTCAATCGCGTACCGAAGGATTTTTATCCGAGTGTTTGGGGACTGCTGCGGCACTGTAAAGGCTTGATTATTGGCGATAAATTAGAGCGTCGCAATCGGTTAGATAGCGAACTTATTTTATCAGAAATGACCCCTGGTGAAAAGAATTTCGCGCTGCAAATCGAGCATTTGCTGAACAAGATTGTCGCCCCAGAATATCGGCAAGTCAATATTGAAGCGCTGATGGAATTATCTGCGATCGCCCAGCGCAACCCAGAATTGAAAGTAGAAGAATACATTGTTTTAGATGTATTAGTCGGTCACGCAGTGAGGCTGAATTGGCAGGGAAAATACCCGGAAAGAGCGGACAAGTACGACGAAGATAAGGCGGCGGCGTGGCAAGGTTTTTACAATACTTCGCCCTACGTTTGTGCGAGTCACGTGCTCGATGCTTTCCGATTTTTGACGACGTTTGGATAGATTGAGTTTGTAGTAAGGACTTCAGTCCTTTCTTCGCCAAGTCATCAGCAAGGACTAAAGTCCTCACTACAAACCTATTGCACTTTTCTCACAAGTCTAGTCAACAGAATATTTGCAGTAAAATAATGTCAGCCATTAGCTCTACTACCCGCGTCATAATCAAAGCATACTTAGAGGTTTTCATCGAAAATCTTGTCAATGAATACAGAGGACGGCTAATACCAAAACTTGATATTCCAGCAGCATATTTATCTTCCCCATCCTCTACAGAACAATCGGAACTACTACAGGCTGCGATCGTCCCGTCAGAGTTGCTGCGGATTAACGAGTTTGAAATAGGTTTCAGCCGCTTGAGTACAACCTATGAAGAATGTGCGAAGCTTATTGCGTTGGAACATCACAAAGAGGCCCATCGAAGCTATGAAATTTCTGGCGAAGTTAGCATAGAGGCTGTCAATGAAATTGAGCGTCAGATAGCGCTATTTGAACAGTCAGCAGACAAGAATGTAACTAAACCTGGTTTTGAGAAAATGATAGAAGCTGTTCTTGAGGCTCAAAAAACTAACCATTTAGTGAGGCGATCGGTCAAAGCAGATTTGTACGTGCTATCCCATGACGGGAGGAAATTTTTCTTTGAAATTAAAGGGTCAAAACCCAACAAAGGACAATGTTTGGAGGTAATTCAACGCCTGCTGAGATATCATTTACTGTGCGGGCAGTCTCGCCCCGATGCTCAATCTTATTATGCTATGGCTTACAATCCTTATGGGCCAAATCGTTCAGATTATAAATGGTCAGTGGCCAGGAAGTATACGCCCTTTGAACAAGCTGTCATTATGGGACATGAGTTTTGGAATATTATAGGGGGAGAGACTGCTTACGAAGAACTTTTGGATATATATCAAGAAGTCGGGCGGGAGAAGGGTAAGCATATGCTTGATGCTCTTGCTTTTGGATTTTAGTAAAGTACAATTTTCATTCCAGCAATATCTAGTCTTGAGGCTTAAAGCTTTGATTAAGAACAAACCGATAACTATTAGCCTCTTTGCTGGAGCATACGGTTTAGATTTAGGTCTAGAAAAAGCAGGATTTCAGACAGTAAGTTTAGTAGAAATCGAACCTGATGCTACCAAAACAATCTCTCTAAATCGTCCTCACTTATCCCCATGCGCTATACCGAGAGATATTTGCGAAGTCAGCGCCAAAACTCTCTTAGAAGAAGGCGGACAAATCTTTGGTTTAGATAGACCTCTGCGCGCTGACGAAGTAGATTTAGTGACTGGTGGCCCCCCGTGCCAACCCTTCAGTACAGCCGGAAAACGGGGGTCTGTAGGCGATCCGCGCGGCAGCTTATTTATGGATTTCATACGCATTGTGGATGAAATTAAACCGCGCTTTTTTATCATGGAAAATGTTAAGGGATTGCTGTCAGCTCCGATTCGACATCGACCTCACGATCGTAGAGGTTTAGGTTGCGCGCAATTAGAACCTGATGAGATGCCTGGTGCTGCTTTACAAGTGATTTTGGCAGAGATGAAACGCATTGGTTATGAAGTTGTGTACGATCTGCTCAATACTGCTGACTACGGCGTTCCTCAAGCTAGAGAAAGAGTAATTTTTATTGGTTATAAAGGTGATGATTCAGTTACTTTGCCGCTGCCAACTCACAGTCAGAAAGGTACTGGTAAAAAAACAAAATGGCTGACGCTTAGAGAAGGATTAAAGGATTTAGTAGACTCTGGGCCAGAATTTACCCACTACTCAGAAAGTCGCCTCAAGTATCTGCGCCTATTAACAGCAGGTCAAAACTGGAGGGATTTACCCAGCGAATTAAAGCAAGAAGCAATGGGAGGAGCTTATAAATCTGAAGGCGGCAAAGTTGGTTTTTATCGGCGCTTGGCATGGGATAAACCGTCACCTACTGTCACAACGAGTCCCCATCAAAAGGCTACAGATATGTGTCATCCTGATGAATTGCGTCCTTTGAGTGTCAGGGAGTGCGCGCGAATTCAAACGTTTCCAGATGATTGGGTTTTTTATGGATCGACTGCTTCTAAATATCGGCAAATTGGGAATGCAGTTCCGGTATTATTGGCAGAGGCGATCGGTAAGTACCTTTGTCAGGTAATTAAGGGCGATCGAGTGCAAGGGCGAGAAATAATTAAACAACTTTCTCTCTTTAATTAACTGATATTTAAAACCTATTTTAGGATAAACAAAAATGTCCCAGCAACTTCATGAATTATTAGCATTTGTTTTAGAAAAAGAAGTAGGATTGCCAGCCAGCAAGTCTCGCTCTTTCGCCAGTCACTTTGCAGATTTAGAAGAATTTCTTAGTTTGACAGCAGAAACACTTAGAAACGGTATCAGCAGTATTTATGGCAAAAGAGCTCTTAAATTTACTCCCGATGAGATAGAACGCATTTTAGCATTTACATCTTCAGGTAAGCTTTCGCTTCAACTTACTATAGCTGAAAATTTTCTAGCTAGTATCTGTCGGGACTTTACAAGGCGTCAGTTAGCTATGGTTGACAATCTGACTTTGGAAAAAATTCATCCCAACCCATTTTTAATTAGGGCGTTAAATCTTGATACTCCAGCAGAAGTTGTCAGACTTAATGTTTATATGGCTGCCACTAGGTCTATTGTTACTTCAATGGGGTTTTTTATTGAAAAACTATTGATATCTTGCTCGGAAAGTGCAGAAAGTCCGCCCGGTAAGTCAGGATGGGACGCAATTAAAACTACCAGTGATGGCGAGAAATGCTGGATACAGGTAAAAAGCGGCCCGAATGATATGGATAAAGACCAGATAGTATATTGGGCTGCGAAAATTGAGGAAAAAATTCAGGAGGGCGATCGCGCTTATATTGGTATAGCTTACGGCAAGAGAACTAATAAGACTGTAACTTTTGGTTTGCTGAAGCAAATTTTGCCCAATTCGGAAATGATTACTTTAATTGGTCGAGAACTGTGGGATTTTGTCAGCGAAGATACTGATTTCACGGTGAATCTGTTTGAAGTTTTGCGTCTGTCGGCCAGTCAAGTTTTAGCACAAAGTTCTATTGCTGATGCTATAGAAAGGTGTAGCGATCGACTGATCGCTGAATTCACCGGCAAGTACGGCGAGGGAAGTCAAGGTGTTTTTAACTACATCGCAGATATATTTTAGATCCAGCGGTTTTGATTTGCATGAGAGGATAATTCGTAGTAGCGCTGGGCGCTACTACGAACCCCTAAACTACAAAACTCCTTTAGAGCTCGGAATCCGACTGGCGCGCCGAGGATCGATCGCCACCGCCATCCGCACAGCCCGCGCAAATGCCTTAAACGCGGCTTCGACAATGTGATGGGAATTCCCCCCCTGCAACTGTCTGACGTGCAGTGTCATTTGAGAGTGGTTCACCACCGCAGCAAAAAACTCTCTCACTAACTCGGTGTCGTAAGTGCCGATGCGCTGGGTGGGAATTTCTAGGTTGTAACTTAAATGAGGCCGTCCCGAAAAATCTAGCACTACTTCAATTAATGCTTCATCCAGCGGGGCGATGAAGTGTCCGAAGCGAGAAATTCCCGATCGATCTCCGACAGCTTTTGCCAAGGTTTGTCCTAACGTAATTCCCACATCTTCGTTGGTGTGGTGATCGTCAATGGCCAAATCCCCGATCGCCTGCACGTCCAAATCGATCAATCCGTGAGAAGCAATCTGCTGCAACATATGGTCTAAAAACGGAATTCCTGTGGAAGCCTTGCAAGTTCCCACACCGTCGAGATTCAGGCTGACAGTGACATCTGTTTCTAGTGTCGTGCGCTTCACCAAGGCGGCCCTGGCGACTGTGTTACTAGAAATTGGAGGAGGTACAGGAGGGCGATCGATTATTTCCATAATTCGCAATTGGTCATTCATTAGAATTAATTAGTAATTTGGGATTAACACTTTTGTAGCGAACAAAAGACTGTTATTGACAGTTGACTGTTGGTAAATCTTGCTGTTAACTGTCTCAGAACTTCGCTGTCAACTGACAACTGACCACTGTCAACTAAGAGGGCGGGCACGGGGGCACCGCCCCTACCACAGGTCAACTGTCAACTGTCAACTGTCAACTGTCAACTGTCAGCAGTCAACTGTTACATTCCCATGATTTCGTAACCGGCATCGACATACAAAACTTGACCCGTAATCCCGCTAGATAGATTGCTGCACAGAAAAGCCGCAGCATTTCCCACTTCCTGCTGAGTTACCGTCCGCCGCAGCGGGGCCACTTCCTCAACGTGGTGGATCATGTCCAGAATGCCGCCAACTGCTGACGAAGCCAGAGTCCGAATCGGGCCTGAAGAAATGGCATTTACCCGAATATTTAACGGGCCGAGTTCCGCCGCCAGATACCGAACATTCATTTCCAAAGCAGCCTTAGCAATTCCCATGACATTATAATTAGGAACTACCCGCACACCGCCCAAATAAGTTAGCGTGATGATACTGCCGCCTTCGGCCATCAGCGGTTTAGCCGCAGCACAAAGCCGTACCAGGGAGTAAGCGCTAATATCCAAAGCATTGGAGAAGCCTTGACGGGAGGTGTTGCTGAAATCTCCGGAAAGTTCGTCCTTACCGGCAAAAGCCAGACAGTGAACTAGGACATCTAACTTGCCCCATTTGTCGGCGATGGTTTTAAAAGTAGACTCGATTTCGCTTTCGTCTTGGACATTGCAGGGCAGATACAGACTGGGATTGAGCGGTTCCACGAGTTCAGCGACTTTGCGCTCGTGCTTGCCTTTTTCGTCCTTCAAATAAGTTATGCCAAGATTAGCCCCAGCTTTGTGGAGCTGCTGGGCGATGCCCCAGGCGATCGAGCGATTGTTGGCAATGCCCGTAACAAGAGCATTTTTTCCGGTCAAATCTATCATCTGTATTTCTTCTAGAAGCAACTTGCACCGTTCTCGTTGGCTGTATGCGACAACCCCGCCAGTTTAGACACAACTGATTCAGATTTAACTGATTCAGACACAATTGAGACACAATTGAGACACAATTGATATTAATTTTGCTGTGGAGCTACATGGGGGCGGAATTGAAAAAGTTAAGAGAAGGGCTAGATTTAATCATACAGCGTGTGCTTACCTTAACATTAAGTGACAGTAACAGAATCCCTGGAGATTGGAGGTTGGGCAGTATATTTACTCAATAAGGTTAATCGACAAGTTAAAAACTATTGGTTAGTAGAAAGGATCTCGTCGTGACACATGATAGACCGCTAGCAGCCGTGTTCCGCCAAATCAGCGGCGGGGCGTTTCCACCCATTGTGGAAAATTTTGAACGGGGCAAGACAATTTTTTTCCCTGGAGACCCGGCTGAGCGCGTCTACGTTCTCATTAAAGGTGCTGTGAAGCTCTCCAGGGTGTACGAAGCAGGGGAAGAAATTACAGTCGCCCTCCTGCGCGAAAACAGCGTATTTGGGGTGCTGTCTCTGATTACGGGACACAGATCGGATAGGTTTTACCACGCGGTAGCCTTTACACCGGTGGAATTGATCTCGCTGCCGATCGAACAAGTGGAGAAAGCGCTCAAGGAAGACCCGGAATTGTCGATGGTGATGCTTCGGGGACTGTCATCTCGGATTTTGCAAACCGAGATGATGATCGAAACGCTGGCACACCGAGATATGGGATCGAGACTCGTCAGCTTTTTGTTGATTCTGTGCCGGGATTTTGGGGTGCCGAGTACGGATGGGATTACGATTGATTTGAAGCTGTCCCATCAGGCGATCGCCGAGGCGATCGGCTCGACGCGGGTAACTGTGACTCGTTTGCTCGGGGATCTCAGACAAGAAACAATGATCTCGATCCACAAGAAAAAGATCACAGTTCACAATCCGGTGGCCTTAAGCCAGCAATTCACTTGATGCCGAGAAATTATACGATTTTGGATTTTGGATTCTTTCTTCAATCCAAAATCCACAATCTAAAATAAGAAATCGGAATGACTGCTGGATACATCTTAATATTTGTAATGTTAGTGTTGGGCGGCGTGATCGCTACTGTTAGCGATCGCCTTGGGACGAAAGTCGGCAAGGCTAGATTGAGTTTATTCAAACTGCGCCCCCGCGATACTGCTGTTGTAGTGACAGTGATGGCCGGCAGCATCCTGTCAGCTATTACTCTGGGCATTTTATTTGCTACTAGCAAGCCGCTGCGAACCGGAGTTTTTAGCATAGACGAGATTCAAAAAAGACTCAACAACGCCCGCAGAGAAATCAAACAAGCCACTCAAGAAAAAAATCGAATTGAAACTGAATTAGCTCAAGCTAGGGCCGCTCAAGCACAAGCTAAAGCCAATTTAGAGCAAATTAATCAATCGCTGCAAGCAGCTAATGCCGAGCAAGCCAAGACGCAAACAAAATTAAATTTGCTGCGGGCCCAACTTAACACCGTGGAAGCAGCCAAATCTAAAACTGAACAACAGTTAAGTCAGGTAGAAGCGGCTAAATCGCAAACGGAAGAACAGCTTGCTACTGTGGAAGCGGCTAAATCTCAGACAGAAGAACAATTGAAATTAGTGGAAACGGCGCGATCGACTACCAGAGCTCAGCTCGATCGCACCGAGAACCAATTGAAAACAGTTTCAGGTCAAAAAACGACTTTGAGCTCGGAAATCGCCCAACTGCAAGCGGAACGCCAACAGTTAATCGAGCAGCGAGAGCAGGTAAAAACTCAAATTGCTCAGCGGGACAAGGAAATTGCCCAGCGAAACGAAGCAATTGCTGAGCGAGAGGCAGAAATTACGAAACGAAATGCGGCAATTGTCGATCGCAACAAGCTAATTGCTGAGCGAGACAAGGAAATTGCCCAGCGCGCGGAAAATCTCGCCCAGCGCGATCGCATAATTGTCGAGCGGGACAAAGTAATTGCCGAGAGGGAAGCACTCTTGGAAGCCCTGGGACAGCAACAAGCTCAACTCGAACAGCAACAAACTTTATTGCAGCAGCAAATGCAAGTTTTGGAACGCGATTTTCAGGCAATTCGCGAGGGAACAGTTGCAATCAGGCGCGGTCAAATTTTAGCTGCTGGCGTCGTTCGCATACAAGAACCGGGTACGGAGAGTCGCGCGATCGATCGACTCTTGCAAGAAGCAAATAAAACCACCGTCGGACTGATGCAGCCGGAAAATAATAAGGTTAGAGAGCAGGTTATTCAAATTACTAAAGCGGAAATCGATCAATTAATCAGTCAGATCAAAGACGGTCAAGATTACGTAGTGCGGATTGTCGCTGGCGCTAATTACCTGCGACAAGAAAAGCTAATTAAGGTATTTGCAGAAGCCGAAATCAATCGAGTGGTGTTCCGTGCTGGAGATGTGATTGCAGGGGTTGCTGTCAATCCCGTAGCTGTGCCCGACGAACAGGTGCGACAACAGTTGCAGCAATTGATTGAAGCTTGTCAATTTCGCGCTCGGTTAATTGGTGTTGTCGGCGGTAGAGTCCAAGTTGCGGACAATCGGATTGAAACTTTGGGCGGTTTTGTCGATCGACTGCAACAGTACGATAAACCGTTGGAGGTTCGGGCGATCGCCAGTGATGTCACATACATCGCCGGGCCGCTGAAAATAGATTTAGTTGCTCTGTCAAACGGAGTCGTGGTTTTCCGCACCGGACAACAAGAGCCAGCTAGGGGAGATTTGAAACTTAGATAAGAAGTGCGATCGATCTATCGAATTTGAGCAAAAATTTTGGGCGATCGAACCACAATTTTGCTTGACTTTTTCGCGCCCTTGACATATCATTAAATAATGGGAATCTGTGTGCCCATATATATAGCAATCGTAAAGTGCATCGCCGCCAAAAATCTGGAAGCACCACCAACAATTAAGCGAGCGACGCACCATACCCAATTAGTAGGGTGCGTCGCCACCAAAAATCTGGAAGCACCACCAACAATCTCACAGCGACGCACCGCACAGCTAAGAAGGCAAAGAAAGAAACCAAGAATCCATCCCTGAGATATTGACATCACAGAAGAAATTTTTGCTCAATTAAAATGCAGGAGCGTGCGGTGTAATGTCAAAGAATCAAAATGAACCCAGAGCATACGATGCCGTCCGTGGCGGACAAAATTCAATTCCTATCAATGCAGCGGTACTCGGAGGCTTACCCGGTGTTAAAAGCCGATTAGCCTCACCCATTGTCGAAGTGAGAATCGCCGCCCTCTCCGAAGCGCTCAAACATGGAGAAGCAGGTTTAGATTTGATAATGCAAGCATTGCAGCACGATGAATCTATGCAGGTGAAATTTGCTGTCTATTCACTGCTGAAAGGTAGAAATGAGGAGAAGATAAAGCAACATTTACGTAACTATTTTGAATTTGATGTCATCACAGTCGATGCTGAAGGAAAAGAAAACAGTCGCATAAAGTCTTTTGCTCATTACTTCCCTGAAGACTTAGGTAATGGAGTTGTACTAGAAATGGTTTACATTCCTGGTGGCACATTTATGATGGGTTCGCCAGCAACAGAATCAGGTAGAATGAGTTGTGAAAGTCCGCAGCATCAAGTAACAGTACCGACTTTTTATGTAGGAAAATACCCCATCACCCAAGCACAGTGGCAAACAGTGATGAGAAATAATCCATCGCGCTTTAAAGGTAAAAAACGTCCTGTAGAAAGTGTAAACTGGCATGATGCTGTAGAATTCTGCCGAAAACTTTCTGAAAAAACAGGCAAGATTTATCGCTTACTTTCGGAAGCAGAATGGGAATATGCTTGTCGCGCCGGAACTACAACACCTTTCTATTTTGGCGAGACAATTACCACAGATTTAGCTAATTATAACGGGAATTATCCCTTCGGTGGTGAACCGAAGGGACTTAACCGCGCACAAACAATGGATGTGGGGAGTTTTCCTCCGAATCCCTTTGGACTTTATGATATGCACGGTGAGCTTTGCGAATGGTGCAGCGATAAGTGGCACATTAACTATGACGGCGCACCGACTGACGGAAGTTCTTGGGAAACTGGAACACATGATTACCGAGTCAAGCGTGGAGGTTCGTTGTACCGCAATGCGTTCTATTGCCGTACTGCCTTCCGTAACTACGACTATGCGGGCAACTTGCTCCTGATGGTGGGTTTTCGTGTTGCGGTAGCTTTGGCTGTCCCTTCCTCCCTGTCTTCCCTGTGAGGACTCTTCTCTACTCTTTAGATAGTAGGGTGCGTCGCCATCTACAATTTGCAAATCACATCGACAATCTCACAGCGACGCACCGCCCGCACAAGGGCGAGAGCAACCGAGTTTTTGCGCGGGGTGAAAGAAACCGGGTTTTTTCGATAAATCAAAACTGGGAAGCAAATATTGTGGCAAAAACCTGGTTTCTGATTTGCGCGCGGGGGTCAAAGAAACTGGGTTTTTTCGATAAATTAAAACGGGGAAGCAAAGATTGTGGCAAAAACCTGGTTTCTGATTTTAGGCTTTATATGGCCGCACCGATTCCTATGATGATATAGTATGTCAATCCTGCAAAAAAGTCAAGCAAAATAAGTGCGATCGCCCGCAAAGATTTTGAGACAGTCAAAAATGCAAATATCAGATTAGATATAGGTTGGCGATTGAGTTTGCCGGCGCTCGATCGCAACTACAAACTTATTAACACAGGACTCATAAATATGATTTTAGGTTTCGATCCGGGGAAAGACAAGTGCGGCATCGCCGTGATGGGTAGAGATAAGAACGTCTGCTACCATCAAGTAGTGCTGTCCGACGAAGCAATATCTACCATTCAATCACTGTGCAAACAGTTTCCCATTGAGTTATTAGTCATGGGAGACCAAACAACTTCTAAAAGTTGGAAACAAAAACTCAGTCAGAGTTTGTCGCCCTTTATAAAAATTGTGCAGATTGACGAGAGATTCAGCAGTCTAGAAGCGAAGGATCGTTACTGGGAAATGTACCCTGCGACGGGACTTTCTCGCTTGATTCCCCAGGGAATGCGGACTCCGCCCAGGCCCGTAGACGACATTGTGGCGATCGTCCTAATTGAAAGATATTTGAACAAACAGTTGACAGTTGATAGTTGACAGTTGACAGGTAGGGGCGGTGTCCCCGTGCCCGCCCTCTTAGTTGACAGCGAGGTTTTCAAGCAAGTTCTAAAAACTTTGGGTTTCGTGCGAAATCCTATTTTTTAGTGAATAATTGAAATCTACCTAAGTCTGTTGAACCATCCACACCAAGCATCCTAAAATTGTTTCCACGGGAAGCAGCGGATAATCGGTAAGGTCGATCGCCACAGTCGTTCCTGAAAGCTTCAGAAAACGCCATTGAGTGCCGCTGCTGATACAACCGTAGATAGTTGCGATCGGGTGTTCTGCTGCTTCGTTAAAGCGCTGCGCTGCTACCATTTCAGCAATACATTGACCGATCCCTTCGTTCAAATCGGCTTTTTTTGCTTCCACAACTACGATCGCGGGCGCTTCTACGGTAAGCTGTTCGGGCGATCGGCTAATTAAAAAATCGACGTATCCGGTGAGATCGCAACTGGGGTCAACATTGAATTCCCGTCCCGAAAATAAACTGATTTGGCGGTTCATCAAGCGGCGGACTTCTTGCAAAACTGGGTAGACAAGGGCTTCCGATCTCGCTTTTTCTGAACCAACTGCGATCGTCCAAGGCAAATCTTCTAATTCGCTAGTCAATCTCGGACTGGGATTAATTGATTCTACCTCAGGAAAAAACCGAGTTTCCTCCACGATAGTTAACTGAAAGTCTTTTTTAGCTTTAGTAATTGTGAATTGACTGTAAGGCATAATGTGCGATCGCTGTTTATGAAATTGAAAATGCTATAGACAAGATACGCAAGGCGCACTCTGATTTTTTACTATCGATCGCCCATTTCCTGCAACCAACTCACCAAATCGTCCGCGCTATTAAAATCAAGCACAGCTTCTGTCAAACTATCGATTCGATCGCTAGATAACTGTGCAATTCTAGATTTAATTGACTCATCCAAAGTTCCCAGCTTTCGTTCCAACAAACGAATCGCACTATTAATTTGACGCTGCAAACCCTGCTGTAAACCCATTTCTAATCCTGTTTCCAACATTTCTTCTCTCGACCTTTGCTGATCTTGCATATAAAACACCTGTGCTTCCAATTGATCTAATTCTTTGCGGCTGAGGTTCACAGTATTAGCAATACCAAAAGCTTGCTGAATCGGTGCAGTTGTTTCCAGCGATTCTGGAACCATTTCCAAATTTGGTGCTTCTCTGATAAAATAAATCCACTTGTCAGCTAGAGATTCTAACTCATCAACAGATTTATTAAATTTTGGTAATTCCACAAAAATTAGGGTCATTGTCGGACAGATATAATCAAAATGTTCCTCTTCTTCTCTGAAAGAAAAACGCGAAATGATTTTATTGGTGTTTTCAAACAAAATGAAATCCGTAATTGTGATGGCAATTACTGGGTCTAAACTGAAGTAGCCCTTGCCCCGCGTGAGTTGATTTCCGTAAGCTTTTGCTGCATTGTAGGCAATCCGTTTTTCAAAGGCTTTAACATTCAAAACTTGCATTTCGATAATGACGATTGTTCCGTTATCTAGGGTTGCTTTGACATCTAAATACGAGTCTTTCAATCCCAGAACTTCTCCGGATTGATAAGGATCCAGAATTTGCAAATTTTCAATGGTGGGATTTCCTTGATAAATCAGGGCATTTAAAAAACTAATGAGAATCGGCTTGCTTGATTCGGAAGCAAAGATTTTTTTAAAGGCAAAATCTGTCCTGGGGTCGATAAATGTCATGGCTTTTAACTCCGATTTATAATTATTTTTAAGTTTGTAGTAAGGACTTTAGTCCTTTTATTTTTAATTTTCAAGGACTGAAGTCCTTACTACAAACCAGGAAATCAACGAACAGCCGTTAATTGTTTGTCTTTGATTTCAACAGGTGCAGTCAAAGCTTCTTCCAAATCTGCACAGCCGAGTTTTTCTTCCAAAATTGCCATCACTTCGCGGCCGAAATCATTGGAATTTCGCTGCCAAGCTTCTAAACAAATTTGTCCGAAAAACGAACCCAAAGGTTCCGGATTCCACAGCAATTTGCGCGCTGTCCAAGGCATCAAACTCATCGGATCGTAACCGGGTTGGAGAATATCCTTTTTAAAGGCGTATTCTTCTAAAATTGTGTGCGGCTGTAACCCGATGAAGAAAATCGCTGGTTCTACTTTATCGACTCCGAAAATCCGCTCTAATTCCCGGTGATAGGCAATAGTTTGGCGGATGGTTTCAAGGGTTTCGTCAATGACGTTGAATGAATAATTTACTGAAACTACATCGTTGTAACCGGCGGCTTTTAAATCGCGGCAATTTTCCAAAACTACTCGCAAGTTGTAGCCCATCCGCATTTTGCGAACCAGTTCCTGGGAACCGCTGGTGATGCCGATTTCAAAGTAATTCATTCCCGTTTTTACCATCAAATCGCACAATTCGGGTGTGAGATTGTCCGCACGGATGTAAGCAGCCCAGTGGATGTCTGTCATCCCGTCGGCGATGATTTTTTGCAATAATTCGATCGCATCATCGATGAATTTGCGCGCCGGGATAAATTGCGCGTCGGTAAACCAGAAATTGCGGATACCTCGATCGTACAATTGGCGCATCTCCGCCACCACCTCATCCGCCGGATTGATCCGCACTTGCTTCCCTTCAATCACCGTATAGATGCAGTAACAGCAATTGTGAGGACAGCCGCGCTTGGTTTGGACTCCCAGGTAGAAGTCCATATCCTGTAGATAATAGGAAAATTCTGGCCAAATGCTCTCAATGTAGTTATAGTTGCAGGCAGTTTTCTCGATGTTGGCTGGCTTTTCGTGAATTAGTCGATCGCGCGGCACCGTTTCTCCTACCACATAACACCTTTCCTGCGCCAAATCTTCGCCCTTAATCAACTTCTCCAGCAAAGCTTCACCTTCGCCCACCGAAACCACAGTCCCGGCCGGCAAGCTGCGGCCCAACTGCTCGTAAAACACGCTCACAGCACCGCCACCGACGACTGCGCGCGCTTCCGGATGGTATTTCCGGGCCCGCTTCAATCCGCGCTTAATCAGTCCCAGATTGCGCCAGAGTTCGGTGTAGTAGGAGGTGGCTAAACGCAATCCTCCGAGAGCTCCGCGAAACTTGGTTAGGGGATTTTTGGCGTAGTAAAACTCGAAGGCATTTTGCAGCGGATTTCCGCCTCTACCGCCGACGGGCGCGTAAATTTGAATATCCCGCCAAGAAAAAACTAACAGCGTTGGCCCAAACTGATCTACGATCGCATCCAAACCTTTAGCGTAATCCAGCGGGGGCACCGCGCCTAAGTCGAAAATCCGCTGTTGGACATCGGGAAACAGCTTGTGCACGTGATCCGAAAGGTACACAACTCCGATCGGGAATATCGGATTGCAAGGGAGGCGAACGTACAAAACTCGGTTTTCTCGGCTTTCCATGATTGTCATATCCTAATGTGGAGCTTTTTTAACTATGTTTATATTCTTTTAATATAACTTTACATTCAATCTAATTTTCGCAATTTAATATTAAATATTTTTAAATTTTGCTAAGAGGGTTAAGGGTGAGCTGGTGGGTGTCGATGGGCGATCGCAGCAGAAAAAAGTTAATTTTTGAGCAAATACAGCGTATTTTGAGCTAAAATCGCAGGAAAAAGTCAAAAATCTGGTATTTTTTTTTGTAAAGACAAGTATGAGGTGCGATCGGTCTCTCATCTGTTATTCAGTTGGTAGTCGGCTTTACAGTAGGCCGGGATCGCAAGATGTTAGCCTGAGAAGATAACTAAAACTTTTAGGCAAAGCCCCTCAGCATTTATGGCTCAAATTCTTGACCCAGTACCCTCAGACGCCGACAGCAAAATTCTCTGCTGCTACGTCAACGCCACGAGTCAAATTCAGATTGCTCGCATCTGCAACATTCCTAACTGGTATTTTGAACGAGTGGTGTTTCCCGGACAGCGTTTAGTCTTTGAAGCGATGCGGGCCGCAGCATTGGAAATTCACACCGGGATGATGGCCAGTGCAATTTTGTCGGATAAAATTCCTTGCGATCGCTTGCAGATTAACGAAGGCCCGTATTCTGCAATCAATCCTAACAGATCGCGAGGTGGTGGTAAGGGCGATCGCACCATGATGGCCGGCCGCCCCAAATCCCGAGAAATCTCAGAACCTTTGACAGTACCCGCATTAACAGCCGTTGATTAACATAAGTTGTGAGTTTTGAGTTATAAATTGTCAGTTAATTGATAACTGGGTACTCAAGATTCCAACTCTTGCAAAGCGGTAAAAACTCAACAGTTAAGAATCAAAGTTTCTGAATAGAATTTTAGCTCGACACTCAACACTGCAAATACAGTCATGTTTTGCATATTTGCCTGAGTTTGGTTCACCAGCCTAACAGTTGTGCGAAAATAGCATTAAACAGCTTATCAAATTTCACCGAATAGCAGGTTTGAAGCCCTTACTCAGGTCGGCAGATTCTGATAAGAACGGAGTTTAAATCTCCATTCTTATCACTTCGCTGTCAACTGTCAACTGTCAACTGTCAACTGTTTACCCATGTCAGCAGAACCGATCGCACTTTCGCCATCTTCCCCCCCAGTATTTGAGCCGGCAGTATTCCGGCTTTCTCCGCTGATTAGAATCACGCTGTTGAGTTTGTACTTCGCCCTGAGTATTCCGTTGCCGTTTTTGTCGGAAGTAACGAAAGCACCCGTTCCGCCCGCTGCACTCTGGGCGGCAATTGCGATCGGCGCAGCGGGCCTTTACGGCGTGCTCAGCGAACGGGTAATCCTCAGCGAGGAGGCGATTGAAGTTACCTATCCGAAATGGTTTCCGCGCGTGTTTCGCAGGGGTTGGAATCTTCCTTGGACTGAGGTGAAGGCTCTTAAACCTCGATCGACCGGTCAAGGAGGGCTTGTTTATTATTTTTTGAGTCATGCGGGTGAAGGTTATTTGCTACCGATGCGAGTGGCTGGATTTGCTAAATTAGTGCGTTTAGTGCAAGCAAAAACAGGCATTGATACTAGAGATGTTCGCCCTTTGTCTCAGCCTTGGATGTATCTTATTTTACTTTTATGTACGCTGTTGTTGCTGTTGGTGGATGCGTGGACGATCGCAACTGCTATTAGCTTAAAAAGTTAAGAATTTCAAGTAATAATTGGTAATTGGTAATCGGCAATTGGTAATCGGTCAATCCTGGACGCAACTATCAAAGAAATAGGGGCAACCACGAGTGGATTGCCCCTACAAAACGCTATATAGCCTTTCTCAAAAAGATGAGGTATGACTGGCATCAGTATAACCGCTTAGACGTATAGGGCTCTCTTCCCAACAACGTCCGCGAATCTTTCTGAGAACCGCTATATGTTGGTGTGTTATATGGCGTCATGCACCCTGCATGACTCGATTATGGATGCTTTATTTCGAGCAGATTCCTAAACGCTAAAGAACGAGGAATTAGGCACATTGATCGTGTCTTGAATAACAGCAATCCGGTTTCCGTTTAACAGAATCTCCGTGTCAAATGCGCTGCCCCCCAGTTGAAGATCGCGATCCTTCCTTACCGTGTATTGAGACAGACTGCCCTTAATCTGAATCTTGTCGCCCTCACCCGCTGCAAAACCTCGGATCAGCGCGAATTGGTTGGATGCAGTGTAGAAGGCAGTGGAGAAATTGCCAAGCACATAGGTATCTGCACCACCTCCACCTAAAAGATCGTCAACTTGAGCACCAGATTGATTGCCGAAGCCATTCAAGGTGTCATTGCCCAATCCCCCCGTGAGGAAATCTGAGCCCGCCTCACCATTCAAGACATCGTTGCCTTGGCCACCACTCAACACATCGTTGCCAGTACCACCGAAAAGTACGTCATTGCCACCATTACCCTGGACGTTATCATTTCCGTTTCCAGCAAAGATTGTGTCGTTACCATCGCTAGGCAGGGCTGCACCACCGTTATCACCAAAGATGCGATCGTCTCCGTCAAGACCTTGAATGAAATCGTTTCCTCCAAGTCCCCTGATTGTATCAGCTTGTAAAGAGCCGATCAGATTGTTGTTGCCGTTAGTACCTGTAATATCCATGTTGGGTTTCCTGTTTCTTGTTAATCCAGTGATGTGTAGACCCTAACAAGGCATCGTCTACGCATCGTCCACAGCAGCGTGAATCGATCGTGAATTGGTAAAAATTTCTGGCTTTACTGTTTTGGCTACCTTTGCCAAACTCAGCAATTTTATAAACATCATCTTTTTCCTCAGTACCTCTATGGGTACTTTGTATGCTCCTGAATGAATACATACGACTTTTTATGACTTTTTCTGGCTGGCATTGTCAGTACATTCGTTTAACTTGGGTTTATCAGGTCAAACAAACCCGCTGATACTAATACTCTTTCCTAAAACTCATGCAACAGTAAAAAAAGTAGGTTGATTGCCTGAAATAAAGCCAAGGATGCAGAGAGTAGCAAGAGTTTTAGAATTGCTATTCCCAGCAAAGATAACTGACTCAAACGCAAAATTTAAGTTCTGCGAATTGACCCAAATCACACACTATTCACTCAATTAAGTTTTTGTAAGAGGCACAATATTATGACTCGATTAGCGTTAGCATTGCTCGGACAAATGCAAGTAATGGTGAACGGGCAGCCAATCCTGAATTTCCCCTATGAGAAAGTGCGGGCGCTGTTTGCTTATTTAGCGATCGAATCAAGCTATCCCCATCACCGCGATTCTCTGGCTGCGCTGTTGTGGTCAGATCGGTGCGAGTCAAACGCTCGCAGCAATCTTCGCAAAGCCTTATGCACGCTGCGTCATCTGCTAGGAGATTCGACGGTTCACTCACCGCTATTTCTCACCACGCGCAATACGATTCAGTTTAATCCTGCGGGCGAGCATACGTCTGATGTCGCTATATTGACTCAATTGCACGCGCGGCGAAGCTATCCCGCTCTTAATCGTCACAGCGAACATTCCTATGCCGGTGATGAACTCGATCGAGAATGCGTGTCTGATTTAGAACAAGCAGTTGGTTTGTACCGGGGAGCATTTCTCGATCGAATTCAACTTCCAGATAGCGAAGCCTTTGAAGCATGGGTGATGCTGAATCGCCAACGCTTCCACGAATTTGTGGTCAACGCCTGTATGGCACTTGTCACACACTACGAACACCAGCATAACTATCAAAAAGCACAACATTACGCTCAACGGCAGCTTGAACTAGAACCCTGGAATGAATCAGCCCATCAATGTTTGATGCGGATTTTGGCACAGTGCGGGCGGCGCACGGCTGCTTTGAAGCAGTACGATCG
This sequence comes from Microcoleus sp. CAWBG27, assembly GCF_020883145.1. Lineage (NCBI taxonomy): Bacteria > Bacillati > Cyanobacteriota > Cyanophyceae > Oscillatoriales > Microcoleaceae > Microcoleus > Microcoleus sp. CAWBG27. The sequence continues at coordinate 1,176 of NZ_JAHREU010000047.1, read as the reverse complement.
CTGCTGTCAGATTCTAGAACAAGAATTAGCCACCGAACCAGAACCCGCAACGATCGCATTATGGGAAGCGATTCGATCGGGTACATTTCCCGATCGGGCGAGTGCAGATTGCGATCGGGTGAAGCTACTATCTATGTCTGCGGTTTCTGTGCGATCGATTCGAGAACCCTTAGCGGTAGTGGGACAGTGCGGACGGCCGACATGATATAACTTTGGATATGGGAATGTGCGATCGCCACAGATCAATTAGACGATCCCTGAAACTAAGTGCTTGACACTCCCACGCCTAAAGGCAGTGGGCTTTCAAGTTCCCATTGGTTATTTGTAATAAGGCAAGGAGATTGACAATGCAGTATCAGGTCTTTGTTCAAAACCCGTCAGAACAGCGCTTTGTGGCATCGGTTGTGGGACTGCCAAGCGTCATGGTTGAGGGTGAAACTGAAAAAGAAGCGATCGCGAAGGTTAAAACTGCCCTAGAGTTGCAGTTGGCGATGGGTAAGTTTGTGACGATCGAAATTAGTTCTCAACAATCCAACCCTGAAACTGACCCTTGGCTCAAACACCTGGGCATATTTGCCAACGATCCAACATTTGAAGATTTTTTAGAAGAAGTGGCAGCATACCGTCAACAAGTGGATGCTCAAGAGACCCAACCATGACCCTTTATGTAATGGATACGGATCATCTGAGCCTATACGAACGGGGGCATCCAACGATCGGAAATCGTATTCTATCAGCCAGACAAAATTCCTTCCATGACCTCGCAATCACCGTAATTAGTGTGGAGGAGCAATTTGGGGGACGGTTGGCTCAAATTCGCAAAGCAACGACTCCTCAAACGGTTATCTCAGCTTATGAACGCCTCAAAGCAACGTTTGTTTTGTTCTCTGATTTAGATATTTTGGATTATTGTTCTAGAGCTGACGAGCTTTTCCGAGAATTTAGAAAAGCTGGAATTCGTATCGGAACGCAAGATTTGAGAATCGCCTCTATCACCCTTGCTCGCGATGGAATTCTTCTCACAAGGAACTTGCGCGATTTTGAGAAAGTTTCAGCCCACATTCCGCAGATATTCGATCGGATTTAATTTTCAAACAAATCATAATTTTCAAAACCTGAGATGGTTGCTATGCAATCATTTGAGGTTTTTTAAGGTATAATGATTTGTCGCCGTGC